>JBQCDM010000206.1:0-25859 GCA_051961235.1 Nucleicultricaceae bacterium (SeqCode) | reverse complement strand
TCTTGAAATTCCCATGGTTCGGTCACCATGGGAAACATAATAGAAAGCGGTTTGTTTTGTGCCGCACGCAGCAAACCATTTAATTGCTGACGTAAAAGCGCTGGACGATCTAACCCAATACGAATAGCACGCCATCCCATAAGCGGATTTTCTTCCTCAAAAGAGCTATAATAAGGAAGAACATTATCTCAGCCAATATCAAGTGTTCTAAAACGAACAGACCGATCTTTCGTGTACGAAAAAACGTCCCCATAGATCTTTTCTTGTGCTTCAACATCAGGATACGTTGATGTCATCATAAATGGTATCTCTGTGCGATAAAGCCCGATGCCATTAACGTTGAGCAAATCCACATAACGCAAATCACTCAACAAACCTGCATTCAAATCTAACTCTATCGTTTGCCCATCCAAACTTTGCGCGGGCAAATCTCTCATTTCTTCTGGGTCCACATGTTTTTGAAGAAACCACGATTGCTTCTTTTTAAAATTCTCAAGATCTTCATCGGAAGGATGAATAATGACATGCCCCGTCTCACCATCCATAAAAATCATTTCGCCTTGCTCTATGCGTTTAAAGATTCCGGGCACATGGCTAATGACCGGGATATCTAAGGCACGCGCAATAACAGATACATGGGCTGTATCGATTCCCTCTTCAAGCACAAGACCTTTCACATGCTTCTTTTGATAATCAATCAATTCAGCAGGCCCCATACGACGCGCTACCACAATAATACCCTCATCACATTGAATGGCTGTATTGTCCTCTTGATTATCTTTTTTTAGATGCTTCATCAGCCGATGCGTTAAATCTTCAAAATCCCATAACTTTGCTTGCACATAAGCATTTTTAGATGACAGAAAATCCAATCGGATTTTTGCAAAAACCCGTTGTACTGCTGCTTCTGCTGTAAGGCCCGTGTGTATGGCGGATCGAATCTCATCAAGCCAGCCATGATCTTTAGCAAAAAGGTCATACGCTTGAAGAATAGCTCTTTCTTCTTGCGCTAAAATATAGGAGCTCGAATCAATGAGTTTCTTAAGCGAGCGGTGCATATTGTTCACGGATTCTTCAAAATGGCTCAACTCCATCCCAATATCATCGGCAAAAAATTGCCCCACAATAATATTGGAACGATGCAACACAGCTTGCCCTAGAGCCAATCCCTGATTTAATGTAATGCCTTTAAATCGTAAGGACAGCGCATCAACACCATCGGATGACATGAGCTCATTCAAACTAATAATTTGTCCAGAGCCCACGATCTCCGCTAAAATCATGGAAATCGTCTGAAGTGTTTCAACCTCTTCGGCGTGGAAAAATCTCTTGTCTCGCGTTTGCGCCACAAGAACGCCAAGAATGCGACCGCTGCGGCTGATAGGCACACCTGCAAAACCACACATAAGATCTTCGCCTATGCCCTCAATAAATCTAAAATTCTTGTGTTGTTTAGCGTCCGCCAAAACGAGAACATGGCCATGTTGAGCAACCTCGCCCACAACCCCTTCACCTTTCTTGAGTCGCGTTTTATGAATATAACCCGCATTCAATCCATAGGTTGCAAAAAGCTCAAGGCAGGTACCAGACCTCAGCAAATAAATAGAACAAACATCTGTCTTCATTTCAGATGCCACAAGCTTCACGATAGAATCGAGTTTTTCTTGTGGCGAAATCACAGCCTCAGCGAGGGTGTCGCGCAGCCGTTTAAGAAGTCGTGAGCGGTCGTTGCTCACCTGAAATTGAAGAAGTGCTTTCATATCTCGCCTGTTTTTTATCGATTTGATCAATGGCTTGCGCCACTAAATCTTTTACTATTTTTTCTGTTGGTTCTTCCGCAGAAACAAGACCAACGCTTTGTCCTGCCATTATTGATCCATGATCAACATCGCCTTCAATCACAGCACGACGAAGAGCCCCCGCCCAGTAATGTTCGATTTGCATCTGCGCGTCTTTAAGTTCCATTTCGCCTTTATCAACTAAATCTATTAATTTTCTCTGAAGTTCTAGAAAATTTTTCGTGCCTTCATTGGCAAGAGCACGCACAGGAATCACAGGAAATCGAGCATCTATTTGAGAAGAAGCCACAGCATCACGAGAGGACGCTCGAAGAAACATTTTTTTAAAGTTTGGATGCGCTCTTGATTCATGGGCACACACAAAACGTGTACCAAATTGACATCCCGCAGCCCCCATCTCCAGATACGATAACATCACTTCACCACGTCCAATACCACCTGCAACAAAAACAGGTACGTCTTGGATATGTGGTAAAATTTCTTGCGCCAGCACACTTGTTGAAACTGGACCAATATGCCCACCTTCTTCATGCCCCTCAATAATAAGGCCATCCACACCTTGACGTATCAATCGTTTTGCAAGTGCAAGCGCTGGCGTAAAGCACAAAACTTTTACCCCTGATCCTTTAAGCATCTCTATAGATTCTTGACTTGGAATACCACCTGCAAGAACCACATGCGTCACACCGGTTTCAATACAGACTTGGATCAGAGCTTTCAACTCTGGATGCAAGGTGATTAAATTAACGCCAAATGGCTTTTGGGTAAGTGATTGCGTGCCCTCAATTTCCGCCCTCAATAGATCAGGATTCATCGCACCGCAAGCAAGAACACCAAAGCCACCTGCATTGGAGATCGCTGAGACCAGATTCCGTTCAGACACCCATGTCATAGCACCGCCTAAGATAGCATAACGAGATCCCAGAAGGTCCGTTCCCTTTTTCATGAGTGTGTTTAATTGTTCTGTCGCCGAAATCATCTTATCCTCATCAATTAATATAAAGAGATGATCGATTTAAACAGATCACTAAAAAAGGTCAAGAAATACTCTTCCGATTGACAGTAGGATTCCTCTTACTTTACTTTAAGGCCAATATATACAATTTTAATGGCGGCTAACGGTGACGTATTCATCCTCTCATCCCGACGAAATTAAACATTTTGAGAAAGATGCCAAAGCATGGTGGGATCCAGAAGGTCCTTTTAAAATTCTCCACAGAATGAATCCTTGCAGAATCAGTTATATCCGTGAAAAAACCATTCAACACTTTAATCTTGATGGGACATCCCCCACGCCCTTTCAGGGTCTAGACATACTTGATATTGGGTGCGGCGGCGGCATTTTAACAGAACCTCTTGCACGTTTAGGTGGAACCGTCACAGGGATTGATGCCGGAGAAAAAAACATTAAGATGGCGTCCCTTCACGCCCAACAATCCAATCTTACTATTAACTATAAAGTATCAACGCCTGAGGGTCTTGCACACGAAGAGGGACGCTTTGACGTTATCACCGCGCTCGAGATTATTGAACATGTGACAGATCCAGGGCAGTTTCTTAATGATTCCGTCAAACTCCTCAAGAAGAATGGCCTCATTTTCTTAAGCACTTTAAATAAAACCTTAAAGTCTTACGCGCTTGCCATTCTTGGTGCTGAGTTTATTTTGAAATGGGTGCCTCAGGGATCCCATCAATGGGATAAGTTTCTACCGCCTGCAACGCTCCACCAACTCCTCCAAAATGAAGGCATTCGCCCCTTTGATTTAAAGGGCATGGTCTATAATCCGCTCACAGGTGCATGGTCACTTTCTCATGATTTAGGGATTAATTATATTATGGTCGGTGTTCATGACCCAAGTTTTTCCGAATAAAATCAAAACACTAACAATACTTCAATAAAACATAAACCTTTATAAATAGTTTATTAACGCCTCATTAATAAATTATTTCATGTTAATTATGAGGTATATAAAAATGCTAAAAAAGTCACCCTTTCATTTAATACTATCTTTTCTTTTTATTACTTGCACATCAGAGACAAAAGCTACTTCTGGAGTAACGTTGACTCAAACTCAGTCAAGTACAGTGGTATCTACAGACGGCATTGTGCAAAATCAAACGACAACCACCGCATCAGCCTCCACATCTTTGATTCCATCAGAAAAACCTGCACCTCTTCGCGTTTTGACGCTCGATGGTGGCGGCATACGCGGTTGGTGGCAGATTTTGGTTGCGCTTGCAATCCAAGACAAGATGCGTGAACTCACTGGAAAGCCTGTCAATCTTGGAGAACATGTGAATGTTTTTGCAGGAACATCGGTAGGCGCGATGATTGCAAGTGCCCTTTCAAGAGGCAAAATGAACCTGGATGATCTCAAAAAAATTCTTGAGACCGAAGGCGGCAGTATCTTTAACCATACTTTTTTTAAACGCATCTCTTCACTCTTTGGATTAAGAGATGAAATTTACGATAAGAGTTACCTTGAAACCCGCCTAAAAGAAATCCATGGCGCAGACACACGACTTGCGGATATCGAAAAGGATTTAGTTGTTGTAGCCCACAACTCAACCCAACAAAAAACAGAAATTATGTCAACTTTTTCTGCACGCAAAGAAGTCCAGAAAAACGAAGCAGTCAAAACGGAAGACGTGACATGGCGCAAAAATAAAAAGGTTGCAAAAGTCGTTTTAGCTTCAGCGTCAGCGCCGGTTTATTTCCAAGGTGAACAAGATGAATTAACAAAAGACATGTTGGTTGATGGCGGCCTTGATGCCAACAACCCAGTGCTCGCAGCTTTCAGCATTCTGACAAAACACAAGGGGCCAGAAGCACTCACCTATCACTACGTTTCCATTGGAACAGGTCGTCCATCAACAAAAAGAGAGTTTAATCCTGATCTAGGCGCAGAGGATTATGTTCCACAATTGATGGATCTTTGTATGGATGGAAATTCACAATGCACCGCTCAAATGGCTAAGAAAATCTTTGGGAATCGTTTTGTCCGTCTTAACATTATCCTACCCGAAAAAGTGGCTATGGATGGTGTTGATACCGCCAACTTCCAAAAAATGAAAGTTGCTTATGATGCCTTTATTGAGAATGAAAACAACAAACAGCTGATTTTAAGAGCGGCCAAACTTCTTCTCCCCACTGAGGAAGAATAAAAACGATCATTCTTTGTAAAGATTATTGACGCATGCAATAAAAAGAGGCCTCTTTGGGCCTCTTTTTTTCTAATCCTTCAGCAAGTCATCCAACTTTCCATCCAGATCTAGTGCATATAAATCATCACAGCCACCCACATGATAATCCCCGATAAAAATTTGTGGCACTGTTTTACGGCCGCCTGATTTTTCTACCAAGGCTATACGTCCTGCATCATCATGGGTTAAATCGATCTCTTCAAAAGCAACGCCTTTTTTCTCTAAAAGCGCTTTTGCACGAACACAATATGGGCAATAATTCGTTGTATAAACTTGAACAGGTTTCATTGTTTTTGCTCCTTCTTAACACGCGCTAAAGTTAAAACATCCACGGCTAAAACACCAGCGTTTAACAACGCTTCTGTGCATACTCGAACCGTTGATCCCGTTGTAAAAACATCATCCACCAAAAGCACACGAGATCCTTGTAATTTCTTTTGATGAGACTCTTTTACCTGAAACGCATTCTGGACGTTTTTCATGCGCTTATAGCGAGATAAAACACCTTGCGACGGTGTTGCACGATTCTTAATAAGACCATCCACGACAAGTGGTTTCTTAATAATTTTTGATAATTCCTCAGCCAAAAGTGCCGATTGATTATATTGCCGTTTAAATAAGCGTGTCCAATAAAGCGGCACGGGAATAATATAGTCATGTGTTGCTTCGAATGTTTCCGAGACTCTTGCAAGCCACGGACCAAATGTTTTCGCTAGGTGTAAAGCATCATGATGTTTAAATCGCAGCACGAGGGCTTTACTGTTTATCCCATATGTAAAAACGTATCGTTGCTGCCGCCAAGGTTCACTATCGTTAAGACAGAAAGGGCACCTCAAGTCTTCATCCATCTCCATTGCCAAAGGACACCCACAAGAACAACACAGCGGTGGATTTGCAAAATCAAAATATGCCCAACACTGTTGGCACAAACCATAATCAGACTGAAGCGGATCAGCACACATTAAACAGCGCGCTGGCATAATAAAGTGAATCACTTTCTCGAAGAAATCGCCAAACCCGACCATTCACCCTTAACTCCCCGTCTTGAGTTGAGCACTGTTTCCTTTTGCTACATCAGACACATCTTGAATGGTAAATTGGATTGTCTCTTGGCCACCCCATGCATTAATTTTAGGAGAGCCAATAAAATGAAACCTCTTCCCTTCATGCTTCAAAAGCCTTGGACCTAAGTCTGAATCCATCGCTTTAAAAGCAAAGGCCTTAATAGTTTTTCCAGACAAGTCGTTTAAGATGCATGAGATATGACCTTGCGCCAAAAGATCGACTTTTTTAATGAAAAGATCGTTTAACACAAAAAGAGGAGAAGGGTTTGATTGGCCAAAGGGCGCGACCAGATCAAGGGAGCACATAAATTCTTCATTAAGAGCATTCAGCGTCAAAAAACCATCAAAACATATAACCGGCGTCTTTTTATAGGACATGTTCTTCAACCGCTCGTTCATAAATACTTTGAACGCCTGCACTTTATCCCGGTGGATTGTAAAACCCGCCGCCATAGCATGCCCCCCACCATTAATCAGCAAACCTTCGGCTTTGGCGGCATGCATTAAGGATCCAAGATCAATCCCTTCAATGGAGCGCCCCGATCCTTTTCCAATATTCTCTTCATCAAAGGTAATTACTAAGGTTGGTTTATGGTAACGTTCTTTAAGGCGTCCAGCCACAATACCAATAATCCCTTGGTGCCATTGGCCATCAACAATAATCATATCATCCGTCATGGCATCAGCCATTTGATAGGCTTCATCTAGTGCTTGCAATTCGATTTGCTGGCGTTCTTTATTTAACGCATCGAGTTTTCGCGCAATATCGAGAGCTTCCAAGGGATCCTTTGTCGTCAACAACCGAAGACCAAGATTTGATGAGCCAACGCGCCCACCTGCATTAATACGAGGGCCAATAACAAACCCTAAGTGATACGCTGATATTTTTTGATGAATACCAACAACATCACATAAAGTCTTTAATCCCAAATTCTGACGCTGGTGAAAGACTTTTAAGCCTTGACGAACATAAGCCCGATTGAGCCCAATCAATGGAACAACATCACAAACCGTGCCTAAAGCCACTAAATCCAGAAATTGTAATAAGTCTGGCGCGTCTTGTTTTTCAAAAAACCCGCGCAAACGCAATAATCGGTTCAATGCAACAATAAACAAGTAAACAAGCCCCACGGCAGAAACATAGGTGAGCGCGCTATCCTCATCCCATCGATTGGGATTAATCAATGCCTTGGTCCGTGGCAGCTCTGATTCGCTACCGTGATGATCTAAGACGATGACATCAATACCCTCATTATGCGCTTGTTCTAAAACATCAAATGACGTGGTTCCACAATCAACCGTTAAAACAACCGCACAGCCCTGATTTTTGAGTTTCCGCATCGCTTCAATATTAGGACCATATCCCTCCTCAATTCGATCAGGGATGTGTGCAAACGTTTTGATACCTAACGCATCAAAATAGTTCACAAGCAAAGAGGAGGCCGTCGCTCCATCCACGTCATAATCGCCAAAAACACCAATAGTCTTTTGATTGATAACAAGATTCGCCACAAGCTCTACGGCCAGGTTCATATCCTTCAAATGATCTGGATCTGGCATAGATGCTTTCAAGGTAGGATTTAAAAAAGCGTCTGCCATCAAACAATCAACACCACGCGATGCAATCAAACGTGAAATCAATTCCGGCGTTTCACACTGTTGTGTAATCGCTAAGGCATCCTTTTCCCGGTAAGGCCGCGCTTCCCAGCGTTTACCTGTACAGGATTGATCGACAAAAATATCCTGGTGTTCCAATCTGCAAACACACCTTTTTAAGGTTAAATAGCTCCCATCGAGGCAAACTTGTCACGTCTCGATTTCAAAAGTTCTTCAGGCGCAATTTTCAATAAAATTTTGAGTTGCGTCTCAAGAGCGTCTCCGACCGCTGTGATCGTTGATTTGGGTGAACGGTGCGCACCACCAACTGGTTCTTGTATAATGCGATCAATCACACCAAATTCTAAAAGATCAGAGGCCGTTAATTTTTGCGCAGCCGCCGCGAGTTCTTTTTTCTCAGCTGTTCTCCATAGAATAGAAGCACACCCTTCTGGCGAAATAACCGAATAAACAGCATGTTCTAACATCATCACACTATTGGCAACCGCAATCGCAATAGCACCACCCGATCCACCTTCGCCTGTGACGACAGTTAAAACCGGAACCTTAACCGTGAGCAACTCCTCAATACAACGTGCAATTGCTTCTGATTGTCCACGCTCTTCCGCATCAATACCAGGATGAGCGCCTGCGGTGTCCACAAAGGTGAGGATCGGCAACCCAAAGTGATTCGCCAATTCCATGAGACGTCGCGCCTTGCGATATCCTTCAGGTTTAGGCATGCCAAAATTATGATATATCCGTGTTTCGGTATCATGGCCTTTTTGATGCCCCATCACCATCACGGCTTGACCACGAAAACGACCAATGCCACCAATAAGGGCCCGATCTTCCGCAAAAGCGCGATCTCCAGCAAGCGGCATAAAATCCTCGATCAATCCATCTGCATACGCTAAAAATTGAGGACGATCTGCATGACGCGCAACCTGCACCTTTTGCCAAGGCGTTAAATTGCCATAGGTATCTTTGATAAGTTTTTGAAGCTTTTTTTCAAGTCTCGCGATTTCCTCTGTAATGTTCACATCGCGCGAACTGGATAAATGTCTCAACTCATTCAGTTTGCTTTCTAGCTCTGCAATGGGTTGTTCGAAGGCAAGTGGTGTAATCATGTACTTTCCAATCTATTCATTCGACTCTATTCTAACTTCCTTATTGCCTTTTGATGCCGTTGACAAGGGGTGATGTTCAACGACAGTCTGCTTGAGCTTTTCCAACTGAACATGTGTATAAATTTCAGTCGTGGAAATATCACTATGACCTAAAAGCTTTTGAATGCTCCGCAAATCTGCTCCATGCGCCAAAAGATGCGTTGCAAAGGCATGACGCAAAACGTGTGGAGATAAAGAGTGCGCATCCAAACCTTTCTTAAAAGCTCTATCCTTGAGCAGTTGCCAAAATCGCTGACGGGTGAGATGACCTGCCGTTGCATTGGATGGAAAAAGCCAAGGACTTTTATCCTTGCCCTCAAAAAAAGCACGTATGGCCAAATAAGCCTTAAGGGATTCTATCGCTGAATCATTTAAAAGCGAGATTCTTTCTTTGCCTCCCTTACCCTTAATATAAATTACTTTTCGCTCAGATAAGAGGGCTGACTCAATCGTTTTAAGCGGTAAGGTTACAAGCTCTGTTACACGCATGCCTGTTGCATAAAGAACTTCTAAGAGTGCCCGCAACCGAAGTGCTTCTGGCTGCTTCTCGGTTTCATCAAAAGCAAGTAACTGATCCACATAGTGCTCAGATAAGATTTTTGGCAGTCGCCGCGCTTTTTTCGGAAACGCTAAATAAAGAGATGGGTCATTTTCAATGTGATGTTCTTCACGTAAAAAGCGATAAAATTGTCGAAGGACAGAAAGACGCCTTGACCGCGTTGAGGCCGCCAACCCTTGAGACGAGAGAAATGCTAAATAGGCCTGCAAATCTTCGCTCAGGGCTTGCTCGAGCACAATCCCATTTTTGTCTAAGTAAGCCCTCAAATCGAGTAAATCTCTTTGATAGGCTTGTATTGTGTTTCTCGAAGCGCCCGCCTCAGCCAGCATTTTTTCGAGAAAACACTCTATAAAAAGGCGCCCATCTGCCTTCATGCTTTTATGATCCTTGCTCAGGATTAGTCTTTGGATTTTGTGGCACTTGTTGCTTTTGCTTCAGCGCTTCAAGTGAATACTCTTTACTTGTCTGCCCTTTGGGCGCTGGCACGCCGCCAAAGCTCATCACAAGTGCAATGGCGAGCACTGCAACACCTAAAAGTACCCATAAAATTTTAAAAGAAATCGACACTTTTGTTTCCTTTCCGTGTTTCATACCTTCATAGCACTCTTTATAATAATCACACAATACGATGAATTTAGATTTGGCTGTTGGATCATTTTTGTTTATACCATTAAGGATGCAAAATTTTGGAACACTGATGAATGACCCTCTTTTTTTTAGGTTACCTAAAACGATTACGCTTGTCGGCATGATGGGAGTGGGCAAAACCAGCATTGGCCGTATTTTGGCAAAGCGGCTTGATGTAGCTTTTAGAGATTCTGACCATGAAGTTGAAGCAGCCGCCAAATGCTCCGTTGCAGACATTTATGCTTGGTATGGCGAAAAAGCATTTCGAGATACCGAACGACTCGTTATCAAAAGACTCGTGACTGAATCTCCGCATATTTTATCAACGGGGGTTGAAGTTTTCATCCACGACGACTGTAGAGAATTGTTGCTCAAAAATACTGTAACCGTCTGGCTTAAAGCGTCGATTGACACGATTTACCCGCGTGTTGCACGAAGAAGCCATCGCCCTCAACTCGAACAAGGCAATAAAAAACAGATTCTTGAACAGCTAATTGAGTCTTACTCACCCATTTATTCAAATGCCCACATTCACGTCAATTGTGACAGCCAAAGCGCCCAACACACGGCCGAGAGCATTATCTTAAAAGTACAAAGCTATTTGAGAAACTTATGAAAAAAGACGCCATCATCGCCCTCCTCGAGACGCTTAAATTTCAAGACGAAATTGGGGTCACTGATGCTGTGCATCAAATCCCAACGAACAAGAAAACTTTCAACACATTTAAAACGCTAAAACCCGAGGTCGCGTCTTTTTTAACCCCTAAAGTGGAGAAAATTTCTCCACCAATCGTAGAAAACGTTGTGCAACCCTCAAAACCCACCAAAGCACCGATAAGTGGGATGGATGCGACAACCCAACAAAAAGTAAAACAAGCATCCACGCTTGCTGAGCTGAAGCAGCTTATTGAGACCTTTGACGCATGCCCCTTAAAACTCACGGCAACACATACGGTCTTTAGTGATGGTCAACCCAATGCGCCTGTTATGCTCATCGGTGAAGCACCTGGTGCAGAAGAGGATAAACAAGGAAAACCATTTGTAGGCTTAAGTGGCCAGCTGCTCGATCGCATTCTAGCATCCGTCGGCTTAACGCGTGAAAAAAATGTCTATATCTCTAATATCCTCTCCTGGAGACCGCCCGGGAACAGAGCACCTACAACCCAAGAAATTGCGCTTTGCCTTCCCTTTATCCAAAGACACATTGAGCTCATCCAGCCAAAGGTTCTTATTTTGCTTGGTGCAACAGCAACAAAAAGCATTCTTCAAACCAATGAAGGCATCATGAAAATCCGAGGGCAGTGGGTTGATTTTGAAACGCCGTTTACTCAGTTTAAAGTCCCAACAATGGCAACATTTCATCCTGCCTTTTTATTGCGCTCACCGGGTCAGAAAAAATTTGTCTGGCAAGACTTCTTAAAAGTAAAAGCCATTCTTGAAAAACATTAGTTTTTAAAGTTTTACTTGCACGTGCGCTTAAAAACGTTATCCTGCATCTATGCATGGACACTTAGAATTAACAGGTATTGCCCTCGTTGTTCTTGCGGCATTGGGGTGTGGTCTTTTATTTGAACGCTTGCGTCAGCCAGCGGTGCTTGGCTATATTCTGGCCGGCATTATCCTTGGGCATCCCTCCTTTGAACTTATCCAAAATACAGGTCTTGTGAATGCGCTGGCTAACCTTGGCGTATTGATGCTTTTGTTCTTGATCGGCATGGAATTGAGCGTTCGTGACTTTAAAAGTGTATGGCACATCAGCCTTGTTTGTACGTTATTGCAAATCTTCGGCAGTCTTGGTGTTATGTGGGGAGTGGGCACCTTTTTTAATTGGCCTATGGAATTTACCATTCTTCTTGCTTTTGCTGTTGCCTTATCGAGTACTGCTGTTGCGGTTAAGATGCTCGAGAGTATTGACGAACTCAAAACAGCCAAAGGACGACTGACACTCGCTATTTTGATCGGCCAAGACCTTGCCATTGTGCCTATGATCTTAGTGATTCGCCATATGCATGACGGAATCGGATATGAGATTTTTCTTAAAATCGCTCTTTCTATAGCCATTTTGGCGGCACTTATTTGGTACCTTGGTCGCAAAACCACCATGCGCATCCCCTTTTCTAAGCTCGTCTCTGGGCACAGTGATTTATTGCCTCTTGCTGGCCTTGTCTTTTGCTTTGGGATGGCCACATTTTCCGGTCTCATCGGACTTTCTGCAGCCTATGGTGCTTTCTTAGGCGGACTTATTCTTGGCAATACCGCTGAACGTAAAGACATGCTTCATAGCATGCGTCCCATTCAAAGCGTCTTGCTCATGATCTTTTTCTTATCCGTTGGTCTTATGATGGACTTAAATTTTATCTGGGAAAATCTTGGTACGGTTATGATTTTGCTTTTTATTTTAACCATCGGCAAAACGTTTTTGAACATTTCCATTCTTCGGTTTATGGGCAAACCTTGGCCGGAAGCCTTTTTGGTGAGTTTGATTTTATCCCAAATCGGAGAGTTTGCCTTTATGCTTGCAAACATGGGTGTTGAAGAAAAAATCTTAAATACATATGGATTTAAAATGATTCTCGTACTTACAGCTTTGTCCCTTGCCATAAGCCCGCTTTGGCTAGAGGCGGCAAGACGACTACATGCACATGCGCCCGAAAAATTGCAAAACTTTAAGCATTACTTCAATGTGGTGTATGCACCCGAAATTCAAGCATTTCGTTTTTTGAAGAAGATTATTGTTCTCCTCAAACTGAAACTTCAGAATCATTATGAAGCAAAGCGATCCCATCCACCTAAGGATGATGCTTCATGAATGCACCAACATTTGACCTTGAAAATCGTCAAGCTCAACCTGTTGCAGGTTGTGATGAGGCGGGTTGCGGCCCCTGGGCCGGTCCTGTTGTGGCAGGCGCTGTTATACTTTTACAAAACACAATCTCCCCCATACTGTTGTCTCTTTTGAATGACTCCAAGAAATTAACAGCAAAAAAAAGGGAATCCGCTTTTGATGCACTGATGGGGGCCCATGGAACAGGGTGTTGGGTTGGTGTCGGTCAAGCGAGCGTTAAAGAAATCGATCAACTCAATATTCGACGCGCTGCCCAACTTGCCATGAAACGTGCTGTTGAATCACTTTCATTGAAGCCTTCTTATGTACTAGTTGACGGAACAGGTAATCCCGCCTGGTCTTTTGCATCCGAGCCCATTATCAAAGGTGATCAAAAAAGCTATTCCATTGCAGCAGCATCTATCATCGCCAAAGTTACACGGGATCGCCTAATGACAGAGCTAGGCCTGCAATTCCCTGCGTATGGTTGGCAAAACAATGCTGGATATGGCACAAAAACGCATCAAGAAGCGCTCGCTCAATTTGGTATAACGCCTCACCATCGCACCAGTTTTGCGCCCATCAAAGCGCTACTTCTAAAGGCATCTTAAGCTTTTCTAGCGCTGGCATCATGATCTTTTTCACTAAAGTTGGCAGTGGTTTTTCTTCAAGCGTAATAAGCGGAACCCAAAGGTATGGTGTTTCCCTTTTTTGAGAAAGTCTGATGCCATAGACCTCCACCTCAAGCTTAAAATGTGTAAAAACATGGATCACGGTAAAGTCCAATTTCTGCCATTCCCCCTCAAAGGGCGCATCCATATATGGATCTGCGGTGTGATCAAAAGCACTGATGTCACACCAATGTCCCGTTGGCACCTCCATCATATGGGCCAAAAGCCCTGTATGAGGACGTTTTCTCAAAAGCAGACAATCTTCTGCAATACAAACATAAGCACGCGTTTTACGATGAGGCTTTGCCACCCTTAAAGGAAGCTTTGGTAATTCATCGACTTTATTGTTGGAAAAAGCATAGCAGGACGACTGAAAAGGGCAAGAGGTGCATTTGGGATTTTTAGGCGTGCACACGCGCGCACCTAAATCCATGAGCGCTTGCGCAAAATCACCTGGGCGCTCTTTATCGGCGTACGCCTCTAAAACTGTTTCCGTTTCTTTAAGCAAGCGATCGAGTGGCGTCCATAACCCATGTAATCGGGCTATCACACGTTTAATGTTACCATCCACCGGAACAACGGGTTGCTGAAATGCAATGGCAGAAATAGCTTTTGACGTGTACCCTCCAATGCCTGGAAGCGCCAAAAGTGCCTCATGCGTCATGGGCCAAACACCGCCTCGATCATGCACGAGAACCTGAGCCGCTTTATGCAAATTTTTCGCCCGATGATAATATCCAAGCCCTTGCCAAGCACTTAAAACCTCTTCAAGATCAGCACTCGCTAAAGCCTCTATCGTCGGCCAACGTTTCATAAATTTAATAAAATAAGGCTCCACGGTTTGAACCGTTGTTTGCTGCAACATAATCTCGCTAATCCATATGGGATAAGGATCTTGAAGTTGAGGTCCCACATGACGCCAGGGAAGCTTGCGATGCGTTGCATCGTACCAAGAAAGGAGAAGCTTCTTTGTTGTTCTTGGATCATTCTGGATTTTCGTCTTGTTTGTCATCAATTTCATGCTAGAGTGGGCTCATGTATCCGTTAGCACGACCATCCAACACACTCAAGAGCATAGATCGGCTTTTGCCTAATCTTTTAAAACCGCTTGCAAAGAAGCGTGGTTTTCATGAAGCGTCAATTCTCACCAACTGGCTAAAAGTCATAGGACCTGAGTATGCGGCGGCGCTTAAACCATCAAAGATCAGCTATACACGTTCCGCACCTTATGTTGCTATTCTTCATGCATTTGTTGATCCAGTTCGTGCGCTTGAAATTCAATACAGTGCGCCACAAATTTTAGAGCGTATAAACACCTATCTTGGATGCAAAGCCATTACGACTTTAAAATTGCAGAAAAATGCAGCTCTCTTTAGGCCGGCACCTCCCCCACTTCAACAAAAAGCAGTTGTCTCCAACCCTATTGAGGGACAAAAAACCATACAAAATGATAACGCGTTAAAATCTATTATGGATCCAGATCTCAAACAAGCGCTCAAAGACCTCGCGGAAAGTATGGGACTATAATTGGGTCTAGACCCTCTTTTTTTCTTTCATTTTGAAATGTAATAAAACGTCTTCTCCTTTTCTGCTGAATCCGCTATGGTGTGGATCATGACACACGGCCAATCACAAACATCATTAGCACCTATGACGGACGCAAAAGACTTTCCTTATCTTGATATGCTGAATCCAGAGCAACGTCAGGCAGTTGAAACAATTGATGGTCCTTTGCTCGTTTTAGCGGGTGCTGGCACGGGAAAGACCCGCGTTCTCACGTCTCGCATTGCGCATATCCTCTTCCAACGTAAAGCTTTGCCGCACCAAATTCTGGCTGTTACTTTTACCAACAAAGCTGCTTTCGAAATGCGTGAGCGTGTATCAAAGATGATGGGTATGGCCGTTGAAGGTCTCTGGCTTGGCACATTTCATGCGCTTTGCGTTAAGATTCTAAGACGCCACGCTGAACGCCTTGGCTTTCATACCAACTTCACCATCCTGGATGTGGATGATCAATTGCGCCTTATCAAACAACTCTTAAAAGCGGAAAATGTTGATGAAAAGAAATGGCCAGCACGCCTCGTGCTTGGACAAATTAATCAGTGGAAGGACCGTGGCTTAAATCCTGATCAAGTACCCGCTCATGCAAAAGATTTAAGCGGCTATGGCAACCCCGCGTACGACCTATATCCCCAATATCAGGAACGCCTTAAAACTTTGAATGCCCTTGATTTTGGCGATCTCCTGCTCCACGCCCTCACGCTCTTTAAAACGTGTCCTGATGTGTTAGAGTCGTATCAATCACAATTCAAATATATTTTAGTTGATGAGTATCAAGACACCAATGTTGCCCAGTACCTTTGGCTGAGATTGCTTGCCATGGGGCATCACAACATTTGCTGTGTGGGCGATGATGACCAATCCATCTACGGTTGGCGCGGTGCTGAAATCACGAATATTTTAAAATTTGAACAAGATTTTGCGAGCGCCGTTGTCATTCGCCTCGAACAAAACTATCGCTCCACCAATCACATCCTTGGAGCCGCTTCAGGTCTTATTGCGCATAATGCAGGTCGTCTTGGTAAAACCCTCTGGACTGAAACAGAGGGGGGTGAAAAAATCATCATTCAAGGTCTCTGGGATGGTCAAGAAGAAGCGCGATTTGTAGGAGATGAGATTGAACATCTTCAAAAAAACAAATCATCTCTCTCTTCAATGGCCATTCTTGTACGCGCCAGCCATCAAACACGTGAGTTTGAAGAACGTCTTATGACACTGGGCATTCCCTTTCGTGTTATTGGAGGCCCACGTTTTTACGAACGCATGGAAATCCGTGATGCTTTGGCTGATTTACGCATCATTTTTGAACCCCATGACAGCCTTGCGTTTGAACGCATCATCAATACACCCAAGCGAGGACTTGGAGCAGCGGCACTGCAAACCCTCCATCATCTTGCACGCACTCAAAATATCTCCCTTTATCTGGCATCCCATAAGATTATTGAGACAGAAGAATTACGAGGCGCTGCCAGGAAAGCACTCTCTGACTTCTTAAATGATATTGATCGCTGGCGCGGATTGTATGAGCGCACATCGCCAGCAGATATGGCAAGGCTTGTACTCGATGAGTCAGGATACACAGCCATGTGGCTGAATGACAAAACACCCGAAGCACCGGGGCGACTTGAAAACCTCAAAGAATTTGTGCTTGCACTCGAGAATTTCGATACCCTTGCAGCCTTTCTGGATCACGTGAGCTTAGTCATGGAAAATACGGGCCCCACAGACTTAGACTGTGTGAGCATTATGACGCTGCATAGCGCAAAAGGGCTAGAGTTTAAGCATGTCTTTTTAACCGGCTGGGAAGAAGGCCTATTTCCTAATCAACGCACGCTTGAAGAGGTCGGCACAAAGGGGCTGGAAGAAGAACGACGCCTAGCATATGTAGGTATCACACGTGCAAGAGAAACGCTTTACATTCTTTATGCAGCCAATCGACGGATTCATGGTAGTTGGCAATCCAGCATTCCATCCCGTTTTATTGCAGAAATTCCAAACAACCACACGGATCACAGAAGACAATCTGGTTTTTCGTCAACGCCTTATCTATCAGAATCTAAAATCAGGCCCTATATTAGCGGCCCTACTTCTCGTCCTCTGTCACCACAATCCACAATTCCCTCGTCCTCCGCTTTAGGGCTTCAGATAGGAGATCGGGTCTTTCATATTAAATTTGGATATGGACGTATTAGGGCTATAGAGGCCGATAAACTTGATATTAACTTTGAACACACAGGACTCAAAAAAGTCCTTGCAAGCTTTGTGGAGAAAGCAAAATGACACAACCTCTTTGGCAGGTTACCATCCTTGGATCCAAATCATCCATTGACACACTCTCGCATCTTCTGGACTCAGAAGCGATCTCTTCGTTTGAATTAGATCCAAAGAAAGATTTATGGCGTCTTCAGGCTATTTACACGAACGAACCCATTCATGAATCACTTGAACAATTGATTCATGATCTCCAATTGAGTCAAGATACGCTTGATTTTTCTATTCAAGAACTTCCTTCCATTGATTGGCTGGCAGAAAATCGCAAATCTTTTCCGCCGCTAGAATTAGGATCTTTTTACATCTATGGCTCCCATCATGAGGACCAGCCATTACCACCCAACAAGATTTGTCTGCATATCGATGCAGCAACTGCTTTTGGTACGGGCCAACATGCAACAACCCAAGGATGTCTTGCACTTCTTGAACAATTGCCAAAACAATCTTTTACCCATGGGCTCGATGTGGGATGTGGCACGGGGATCCTTGCCATGGCGGGAGCGCGACTCCTTAACATACCTTTTGTTGCGTTAGATATTGATGAAGATGCGGTGCAAATGGCTGATGAAAACGTTAAGAGAAATAATCTTAAAGATCGCGTTTTTGTGGCTTTAAGTGATGGCGTTGCAAACACGATTACATCCCAATATGCTCCCTATTCTTTGGTTTTTGCGAACATTTTGGCAGAACCACTCATTCAACTCGCCCCAAGTATTGTTAAAGAAACAGCTTTGGATGGCTTTATCATTCTCTCTGGCCTTATGGTGCATCAAGAGCAAGATGTCTTGGATGCCTACATAAAAGCAGGTTGTACAAAACAGAGTGATTATATTCTAGGAGAGTGGTGCAGCTTGCTTTTGAAACGTACAGCTTAAAAACCCGAACCAATTGATCTTTAGGCTTTTGGAGCTTGTTGCACGTTTTTGAGAATGACTGCGACTTTAATTTTGATATAAAAAAACGTAACATGATAATCATGTTACGTTTTTGCCCATAGGGTTGAAATTAGCCGTTTACAGCTTCTTTCAAAGACTTACCTGGACGGAACTTTGGTTGTACTGATGCTGCAATTTTAATTTTTGCACCTGTACGTGGATTGCGACCTTCACGTGCTTTTCTCTTTGACGTGGAGAACGTACCGAATCCAACAAAAGTTGCTGTATCGCCTTTTTTCAAGCACTTTGTAATGCTTTCAAAAGCGCTGTTAACTACTTTTGTGACATCTGTTTTTGCTAATTTAGTTGTTTTAGCAACTTGTTCGATCAAATCATTCTTGTTCATGAATATTTACCTTTCAACTAATAAATAAGCTCGCTGTAGAAACCATAATCCCAAATTCCTTAGGATGTGATTGAATTCTACTCGATTAGATTTGGTTCGCCTAGATATATTTTCAAAAAAATGACTTTTTTCCGTGTGTTTTACTGGCTCTCCCAAAAACACCTCTCGTAAGCTATTGATTATATGTGATATTTTTTCTTGAGTAACACACACAATAATCTAAATAATTCTCTTATTTATTTAGAATGATATTAGAAATCATTCAAATGTTGAAATATTTAGCCAGCATTGTTATGCAGCACCATCGAATTTTCTCTGCATAAAGGAAAGCATATTAATAAATCCATCAGGTGATAACTTAAATCCTCGTCCAAAGTACGGAGAAATTGTTTTAGAGTCTAAAGGAATATTACCAGCTGAAATCCATTGAAGATAACCACGCGCATCGATGCCGCATCTCGCTTGATTTTTGTTTTGAGGATGTAAACAATAAGGTATATCGATCATCCCCCTATGAAGAGCCTTTCCAATAGCCTCTCCGACACAGGCATCAAGGGAAAGCACGGCATGAATAATTGAATGTGCCTGTAATTTTATTCGGTCGTATTCTTCTAGGTCAAAAGTTACGTCACTCAAAATCTCTTTTGATTCTGCTATACGATGCGCTGTAATGAGCGCATTAATATTTTCATCAAAGGTTGGAATGCGAATTGACTCAACTTCTGTTTTGACCACAAGACGCTCTACGCCTGAAATCTTAGCTAAGCGCACACTTTCCTTTAAAAGAGCACGTGCGCCTGCAGGCGTTATTGGATACATGCCCATATAGGTATATAGCACCCTATGGACGTTACATCCCTCTAAATACTGTGTCGCACATTCTTGGAGCACGCGCAACGCTGCCAAGTCTTGCGTAAGATGAGTCCCTTGAGCATAGCTTAGTGACACATCTCGAATACCGCATTGCTTAAAAAATAGTCCCTCAAGAACAGCAACAGCAATGAGAAGTGATGGATGACACAGCTGACCCAGCATACATCCACCAAAACTTTCCATGTGAGCAGCGGGATACTGAGCGAGAAATGTCAGGCTTTTTGTCCAATTTTCAAGTGTTTGTTCAATAGGCACTCGGCTGTATGGCAGACAATAAGAAAGAGGGCCGCCTTCTGAAAAATAGATTCCGCCCTCAACCATAACCTTAAACAATTCATAGGGGAGAGGTGATCCATGTCTCACCTGCACAAGCAAATCGGGCCGTGAATACGTTTTTAAAAGCTCTTGAAGAGATTCAGCCCCATAGGTGATCAAGGGAAAGCCATTGAGCTCATGCCCCTCTTTTAAAACTTGATCAAGTTCTTGAAGCTCAAGATTTCGGGTAAAACTATCAATTGTAATCGTGGCCACAACGGGGAAAGGTAAATTTGAAACGGCCCGAAGCCCCTGCCCCATTTTTTTGAAATCACTCACCCCCATCCGAGGCTGAACAATAAGCTGCTTCTTTTGCGCTACAGACTCAACAAAGGCATAAAAACTTTTTGACTCACTCATACAACACGCATCACGCGCTGGCCTTGATGCATATAATATCGAAACTCTTCAATGGCTGTACTATTAACAAAAACACCATCAAATCCTTCCGCATGTAAATGCTGTATTTGCTCGTTTGAAATAACGCCATTCACCCCAAGCTTTCCGCCAATAACCACATTCATGTTTTTTAAAAGGTTCATTTGACGCACAGCTCGAATAATCTCAAGACCTTTTATATATCCATGCCCATTAACAGTACTAACGACAAGATGGGTCGGTTTATGGCGATGACATGCCTTCACGAGATCCTGCGTTGCAACAGAAGGGCCTAAATTAATAACATCAAAATTCAATTCTTCGAGCAAGAGCTGAAGATAAATTAAATTCCAGACATGGGAATCTGATGAAATACTGGATAAGATCACTTTCCGATGCATGTTTTGCCTCCTTGAAGTATGAGCTCGCTTTAGCATACATAGCGCAAATCAATAATTTTGACTAGAACTCAAAAATTTTTCACAAAAAAAATCATACCTCATCTAATTAATTGATGCAATTTTTCAATTTTTTTACTATTAAGTCTTAATAGCTTTAAGTTAGTTCTCTAATATGCTTTTATGCACGCCAGGTAAAGGATTGTTGACATTGTGGAATTTATACAGATAAATAGTACTCAAGAGATAAAAAGATGCATATAAGGAGGTTACCATGAATTGGGATCGACTACGTATATTTTACTGGGTTGCGAAACTCGGATCCATTAGCAAAGCTGCACAAAAACTCAACACAAGTCAACCAGCTGTATCACATCAGATACTCATGCTTGAAGATAGCCTAGGCCTTGAGCTTTTTGTTCGATTACCACAAGGCGTCCGGTTGACGCCCAAGGGAGAAATTCTCAATCGCGTCATTCAAGATACGTATCAAAACATTGATGCTGTCATCGCTCATGTTAAAGAAGAAGAAAAAGAAATTGAGGGACCTCTTCGGATTTGCACAAGCCATGGATTCGCATCTATTTATCTCACAGAACATATCGTACGATTCTTAAATTTCTACCCAAAAATTCGCCTCTCTCTTTATGGAACAGACCTTACAATTGATCCAACAGATGGCGATATTGATATTGTCATACGACCTAAAATGAAAGACCGTCAGGATCTTATTCAACATCATCTGATGACCATGTCTTTAAAAATGTATGCGAGCGCAGAGTACCTTGAAAAACATGGCACACCTAAAACACCCCAAGATCTGGATCACCACAAGCTTATTGCCTATGGTAATCTTGATAAACATCCATACGCTGACCTCAATTGGCACTTAAAAGTAGGTATGCCTGAGGGAAAAACGCGAGAGCCTTACCTGGTCACGAATGCCACTTTTGGTCGCACACGTTATGCAGAAGCTTCTCTTGGCATTATCTTAATTCCCGATAAACATCCTGCGATTGTTGAAGAGGGACTTGTTTGCATTATGTCAGAGGTTGCTACCCCTAAGGTTGATCTATACTGCATTTACCCAAAACGCCTCGAGACCTTAAAGAAAATTACTTACTTTACTAATTTTATTATTCAAGCATATGAAGGTGAACAAAGTGAGAAAATTGCTGTTAATTTGTGAACATCTTCTTAAATTTTATGAGGCAAAAACCCTTCGCGCAATCAGCCAGAACTTTGAACTACACCTTGCTTCTTCAAGAAAATACCTGCTTGATGTCAGTGAAGAAATCAAATCGTGCTTTAAAGAAATACATGTATACGACACGCCCGCTTCAGCGGAAAAACTTAGTCCTCTCCCCTTAGAGTTCTTACAAAACATTGTAGAAAGTTTATCTCCACAACAAAGTGACCTGACAATTATTTGCACGTCTGAACTTAACATGCTTCAGGCGGCACGTCTTCGGGAGCGTTACCATTTAGGTGAGCCGCATTACGCTGATGTTATCTTTTACAAAAGCAAAATTGCGATGAAAGAAAAGCTCTCCAAAGCCAATATATTATGTCCACGCTATAAAATTCTTGAGCATTGTGACAGAGAAGATCAGATAAGACACTCTTTCGAGGAGATTGCACAGGAATTTGGGCTCCCATTCATTTTAAAGCCCACCGATCAATCTGCCACCTTTGGCGTTATGAAAATCAAAAATTATCATGATTTTAATGAAGCCCTAAAACATTTTGGCAATGAACGATATGAAGCAGAAGAATTTATTAATGGACAACTTTTCCATGCGGATTCCCTTATTCAAGCGGGAAAAATTGTCTACTTTCAAGCCTCTCAATACCTAAGTTCTGGGCTTGCCTTTCTCTCTGGCAACATCCATGGCAGTATCCCTCTAAAAAAAGACAATCCTCTTTTTGAACGGATACAGAATTTTACAACGAAAGCTTTGGAAACGCTTGGTTGGATTGACGGATCAAGTCACCTCGAAGTTTTCTTAAATGACAAAGATGAACTTGTTTTCCTAGAGGTCAGCGCGCGTCCTCCTGGCTCGTTGGTTGTAGAAAATTATAGCCGATCATTTGGTGTTAATTTTTTGGATGAAGATCTCAAGATAAAGCTAGGACTGTTTGAACCGCTGAAGGAATCTAAAACACATTATACTTTTTGGGTTTATTTTCCATGGAAAGCTGGGATTATTGAGCGTATTCATCCTCTCTCTTTGAAAAGCTCTGCAGAACTTCGTTGGTTTGTCAAAGAAGGAGATATGCTTGATGCTCCCACGTGCATCCTCGATAAAACAGCTCAAATGTTTGTCGCCAATGAGGATTATGAAGTTTTAATGGAAGATTTTCTTTCCTTAAAGAATTTTTCTCCCTTTGAGATAAGCACACACAAATAAAATAAGCTAAAGCCCTGCAAACCCTTTTGGACACTTAATTATAAAAATTTTTTATATGGATATAAAAAATTACTATTTGATCTCTTGTGCAGTTTTCTTTATGGCTTAATAATAAAAGAGGGGTGTCAAAAATGTTGACAATTATAACACCTGACAGTTACGAAGAACACAGGCAGTTACACCAGTCCGTTATCAGAAAACTTAATCTCAACGTTGAAAATCATTTCGATTCGACGGCGGAGAATCATAAACAATGTGCATATATTGTTCATTATGAACCATCCAATGGTGTATTTGGACAAGCACGTATGCGCTCTTCAGAAGGACCTTGTGTCAGTGATGAAGTACTCTATCACTTCGGATTAATGCGACGACAAAACATTTTTTTCCTTGATCAAGTTGACTTTAAAATTCAGCCTCTTAGCCCCTTCTTTGAAAATGACCAAGAACAAGATTATTTACAGCGCCGCTTTTTTCAAAACTTGTATCTAGGTATGCTTCGTTTTTCCCTGCCCCGTCTTATCGATTTCATGATTGTAAAATCGTCTGTTGAGCTCTATGAAGACTTTGTGTTTTTAGGGTGTTGGCCTTACAAATCGAGCCAAAGACCTTTACGCATTAAAGACGCAAGCTCAAACAGCACAACTGTTTATTCCATTGTTCCTGTGGATGAAAGCGCTTTTGGTGACTTCAAAATTCGTATTGAAGGGCCTGTCTTATCTCCCTATTCAGGCAAACGACAAATTTCGTCTTATTGTTAAACAAAGCGCTAATTGATCTCTTAAAAAAAATTGACAAATAGATACAAATACTATACTTCTAGATCAGGTGTATATTTGATAGTCATGCGCTATGTCCTCATATTTTGTCAATCCAAACATTTTCCTCCTTTTCTCCCCAGAAGGATACATTTTATGGAATTACAGCACGAACGAGCAATATCTTATGGAGCCACACTATCTTGATCGTATTGCTCTCTATGCCCAAGGCAACACCCCCCAAGATGATCCAAAGATAGACAAAGAACTTCAAGAAGCCGATATTATAAGCAAGAAAGCTTACAAGGAAAGCTCTTGGGGATGGGACATTCTCTCCAAAATTTTTCACATAGGTACTGAAAACTTACCGTATCTCGAATGCTCTAAAAATATTAACGATTGGCTGTTGACACGATTTAATGAGAACGACCAAGGGCTTAAACAATTTCAGGGCCTTTATATTGAAAAACAAGGTCCACACATTGCCCTTCCAGAGCCTGATTTTTCCACTCTAAAGAATAAAAGTCTTTATGAAACACTGTCATCCCGCAAGACTTGTCGAGATTTTTTTGAAAGCCGCCTTTCACTCCTAGACATCTCCACGCTGCTTTTCACAGCTTTTGGCAAATTTCATCAAGAAACCGCTGAGATTGAAGATCTAGGATTAGAAGATCTGTGCCTTAGAAAAACGAGCCCTTCTGGCGGCGGCCTTCATCCAACTGAGGTGTATTTAGCAGCCTTGACAGTCGATGGTCTTAAGCCCGGCATTTATCATTACAATGTTAAAAATCATAACTTAACCTTGATCAGTGATATTCATCCTACCACCCTTCAAGAAACGCTCAATGAGCAATTCTATATGGAAAATATCTCCGCAGGATTATTTCTGACCAGCTGCTTTCATAAGGTTTGGCAAAAGTATCCGAATTCTAGGGCCTATCGTATTGCACTTATGGATGTTGGACATGTTTCACAAACAACCCTTCTCGTTGCAACAGCACTTGGTCTTCACACATGGATGTCGGGGGCATTTCAAGACGACAGAGCAAAGAAACTTCTAAACATTACCACGACAAATGAAGCTCCTCTTTTTTTCATTGGACTTGGTCAAGGCAGCAACCAGATGCTTCCGCCTCTGATCAAATCTATGATCAAAGGTGAAATTATCTTGTAAAGCGCCTTTGTGTCAAAAATAACGCCTCAGTCTGTTCTTCTAAAAATTTACTAAAACACTCTAGACATGCTCGAATTGATCGATATAAATTAAAGATTGAATTGATCATGGAGAAAGGAGCACGCGTTGTCTATGTTTAGAAACCTCACAAAATTAAGCTTAAGATTGTCATGTTTCCTTGTGTTTAGCTTTTTGATGTTGTTAACGCCAACGCTCCATGCTGTAAAATATGCCCATATCTCCATCAATGCTGAAACAGGTCGCGTTTATGAAGCAAAAGATGCTGAAAAAACTGTTTTTCCTGCATCACTGACCAAAGTAATGACAGCGCTTATCCTTTTTGAGGCTCTCGAACAAGGTCGCGTAAAACCCAACACACGTATTATTGTTTCTAAGAATGCGGCATCATTGCCCAATCTGAAACTTGGCGTTCCTGCGGGAAAAACAGTCACTATAAAAGAAGCCGTAATTGCTCTACTCGCTAAATCCGCGAACGATATGGGCGCTGCCATTGGCGAACATCTAGCCGGCGGCTCAGAATCACAATTTGCAAAACTCATGACAATCAAAGCACGTCAGCTTGGTATGTCTCGAACAACCTTTAAGAATGGCTCGGGTGTGCCGCATCCTGAACAAACAACAACAGCGCGCGATATGGCCATTTTATGCCAAGCAATTTACAAGCGTTTTCCCAAATTCTACCATCTCTTAGGGCTCCCCTCTTTCACCTATAAGGGACACACCTATAAAAATACCAACAAGCTTTTAGGCGTTGTTAAGGGTATGGAAGGTGGAAAAACTGGGTTCACTCGCGCTTCTGGCCACAACCTTGCAACGTTAACAAAGCGTGATGGCATCCGAATCATCACAGTTGTGATTGGCACACAAGGAAGCAAAGATCGCGATCAACGCATGAGCAACCTTATT
>JBQCDM010000205.1:0-9459 GCA_051961235.1 Nucleicultricaceae bacterium (SeqCode) | reverse complement strand
ATTTATTGGGGTGCCACGTTTATTCGAAGCTGGATTACATTGGGCGCCACATTTTTAATGCTGTTTATCCCCTGGATCAGTGTTTATTTTCTAACACCAGCGCATCTAGCATCACTCTTTGATGTTTATGCAACGCGTTGGCATAGTCTTTATCATCGGCTGCATATTTGGTATTTTTCTGCCCATAAAGCTTTTGAGAAAATCTATCTCGGTTGGGGAGCTGGCGCTTCTAAGTATATCCCTGATGCAGCTGTTGAAGTTGAGCCAGGCCTTGTAAACCTATGCTCACATCCTCATAACAACTACATCCAAATATGGCTGGAATTAGGAGCTTTAGGCGCTATTCTTGTGACATTTCTTCTCTTTATCTTTGGACGCAGCCTAAATACGTTTAAGGGGCGGCTGTTTCAAGCAACAAGCTATTCTGCCTTTGCAACAGCTTTGATTATTATGGGGATGAGCTATAGTGCTTGGCATATTTGGTGGTTATCCACCCTTTTTATGACGGCTCTTTGCTTTTGTTCTTTCTACCCGATCAAAGACGATCGTCTCTGGAACGATTAAAAACGAACACTCACGCTTAATCCAACGGGCGCAAAAAACTTGTGCTGAACAGCTTCTGCTATACTTTCTGGTGTTGGATAGTAACACTCCTCCAGCACTTTACTGGTCGGCGCCGGTGCGTCAGGCAGCGTAATACGAAGCGGGGGCGCTTTTAGAACGCCTGGACGAACAGACTCCACAACACTTGCAATCACTTCACCCGCAAGACCACAGTTACGCCAGCTACCATCCACCACAACCAGTCGTCCAGTCTTTTTCACAGATTCAATAATGACAGTAGGATCAAGCGGATTGATAACACGAAGGTCAATCACCTCCGCATTGATATTATCCTTTTCTAAAAGATCCGCCGCTTGCTTTGCAAGATATGTGCTATAGCTTGCACCTACAAGTGTGATATCGGCTCCAGTTTTCAAAACTTTTGGCCCCACCTCTGCTAAGTTCAAAGGCTCAATCGGCGCTAATTCTTCTGCACAGTCATAAAGCCAACGATCATCCATATAAAGCACGGGATCATCAGAAAGAACGGCTGCAATAAAAAGATCTCGAGCATCTGCTGCTGTTGCTGGCATCACAACACGAAGGCCAGGCACGTGTGCAAACCACGAGTGAAGTGCTTGCGAGTGTTGTGCTCCCTGCTCTCCGCCGCGATTGATAATGCCTCGAATTGTAACAGCGGGATGTGCTTGTCCCCCTAGCATATAAGACCACTTAGATGCTTGATTCACAATCGGATCAGCCGCCAAAATCATAAAATCAATCCGGGGATGTAAAATAATAGGACGATAGCCAAAAAGAGACGCTCCAACGCCTATACCCGTACATGCTTCTTCAGAAACTGGAGAATCAATAATACGCTCTTTGCCATACTTCTTATCAAGATTAAGCATGGTATTTCCCACATACCAAGGACTCCACAACCCTTGTCCAAGAACAAAAACTTCCGGATGATTGCCCAGCAAATAATCGAAGGCTTGATAAATAGCTTCAGAATAGGTGGTTTTGTTATGCATCATTTCCTCAGTTTCTGTGCGGTACTTTATACACATAATCGGTAATGCGCTCTTCTTCTGGCCAAGGCGCATTTTCTGCCTGGTCTCTTGCAGCCTTAACTGTTTGCTCAACTTTATGATGCATGTCTGCTAGATCTTCTGTTGTGATGAGTGATGCTTTAATCATAGCCTCAGACAACCGTCTTACTGGATCACGTTGCTTCCAAGCCTTTAATTCGTCACTGCTTCGCCTGACCCCCACATCAATGTCTTCATTGGGTCCAACATGACCAAGCCAACGAAAAGTAACGGCTTCAATAAATAGTGGCCTTGGCTTTTCCCTGATGTCTGCAATGCGTTCTTTTACAGTTTTTGCAAGCGTCACCACATCATTACCATCTAAAATACAAGATTCAATACGATGCGCTTCAGCAAAACGCGCTGTTGAGTCATAGGGCTGGCGTTGCATGATGTCTAAATGACTTGAATAAAGATTATTTTCAACAACGAAAACCATAGGCAAGCTCATAACAGATGCAATATTGAGGCACTCGTGAACAACCCCTTCTTCACACGCACCATCACCAAAAAATGCAACCGCAACCGTACCTTTTTTATCCATCTTAGAAGCCAGAGCTGCTCCTACTGCTATTGGAATGGTACCTGCTACAATGGGAACAGATCCGTGGAATCCAACATCTCCTGCAAAAATATGCATGCTTCCGCCCATACCTTTAGAGCATCCCGTCACACGCCCTAAAACCTCATCAAATAAGCCTTGTAGACTCCCACCCATCGCTAAATAATGTGCGTGCGATCGATGGTTTCCAAAAGCACGATCTTGAGGTGTCAATGCTTCTGATAAGCCAACAGAAATGGCTTCTTGACCAATAGCTAAGTGACACGGGCACTTTACCTGCCCTGCTTTTACCATCTCTGCAATCTGGTATTCGGTTGAACGAATCAGCAGCATCTTTTCAAGAGCGTGTCTCAAAAACGCTGGATCCGCCCCCTCAACAACCAAAGGCTCCGTCAAGTGCAGCGGATCGGATAAAACACCTAATGAATAATGAGGGACAGGATTCATCACGGGTTAGCTCACCTTTTGTTGACTTTTATGTGCATAAAATGAACGCACCTGATCAATAATGTAATCCACATCATCGTCAGAAAGTGAGACGTTCATCGGCAACATGAGACAACGCTCAAAAAACTGGTCTGTTGCTGGGTGTGATTCATCAAAACCAAGCTCCTTAAACTGATGCACAGGTGTACCTGACCATTGAATTAAGGTTGAGATGCCGTGCTCAGCCAGATGCGTTTTGAGTTCATTGCGATGATCGGCTGCGAGTTCATAGTTTTGATAAATATCAAAATGCTCACCATTGCTTTCTGGCGCTGAAGGCAATTGAAGAGAAGATAAATCTCCAAGGCCCTCTTGATAACGTTTTGCAATAGCGCGTCTGCGCTCAATTTCTTCTGGGTAATGCTTGATTTTAAAATGTAAAAAAGCAGCTTGGAGGTTATCCAAACGGCTATTCGTTCCCCATGCAACAACCTTTCCATCTTTGTTTCTGCCATGATCCCGAAGCAAAGAAAGTTGTTCTGCAACGTCATCATCATTCGTCACAACAGCACCGCCATCGCCAAAACATCCTAAAACTTTTGCTGGATAAAAGCTGAAGCTTCCCCAAGAACCAAACGTTCCAGCATTTCTGCCTTTGTATTTTGATCCCAACGCTTGTGCTGCATCCTCCACCACGTTCAATCCATGTTGGTCAGCGATACGCATCACAGCATCCATAGCGCATGTTCGTCCATTCACATGCACGGGCATAATGGCTTTTGTTTTATTGGTTATTTTTTGTTCTGCTGAAAGAGGATCAATTAAATGATCTGGTCCAATATCACATAAGACAGGTGTCGCCCCCACCAAAACAACGGACGCAGCCGATGCAATATATGTGTGAGATGGCACAATAACTTCATCCCCCGGTCCTACACCAATAGCACGCAACCCGATTATGAGTGAGTTTGTTCCATCAGACACCCCAAAGGCGTGCTTAACATTCAAAAACTTTTTAATATCTTCTTCAAACGCTATTAAATCCTTTTGAAGAATATAAGCACCTCTGCTACAGACATCTTTAAAAATTGAGACGAATTCTTGTTCATATGTTTTAAACAAAGCTGGATAATTAAAAAATGGAATTGTTCGTTTCATAGAATCAGTCCTTCCGCGTTAAGGTTGCTTCACAAAAAATGACTTTATGCGCCCCGTCAATCCGATCATCTGGAATATGGCTTGGAGCAGAATAGAGAGATGTTTCTGCTGTTATTTCTTCTGGCATAGAGACTAAGGTTCCAAAAACAATACGCTTCAACCACGATTTTCCAGCCATTGTTTTGGGGATCAAGTTAAGAGAAGTTGCCATTTTTTTAATAGGGCGCAAAATTTTCTGTTTCAAAGGAAGATCTCCAATGGGGGTGCCTCCAAAAAATACACTGGAAAATCGATGACGTTTCAAGGATTGTTTTAGATCCAAAACACCATAATAGGCCCGACTGTATGGGCTTGGGTTAAAATCATAAAGATCTTTATTAGCGGTCACAATGAGAAGCTTCCCTTGGTCTCGTAAAACGCGCCTGCATTCAGCAAAAAACCGATCAACATCTGGGATATAATATATAGCCTCACAAATAATAACAACATCGAATGAATCATTTTCATAAGGCATATGACACGCATCAAATGACAGTAATTCAACACGATTGCCATAGTAAGAGCGTGCCTTGCTTAAAATTGCATCGCTCACATCACCAGCCTTCAGAGACTTAGAAAGAGATGCCAAATAACCAAGACCTGGCCCCGTTCCACATGCAACCTCCAGCACATCCTTTTGATGACAATAGGAACCTGCCCAATAATATCGATCACATAAACGTGCAATTTGTTCAGAAGAGACCATTTCTCCTGCAAGTTCTGTCACTTCCAAAAAATGTGCCTGCATTTATAACTCCCTTATGACGCCTGACTTTCGCGTGATACAACAATAGATTCTGATCCAGGTGGTGGCAACGGCCTCAACGCCACACGCCTTAAAGCAATTTCCTGCAAATCCTTGTGCGCCCCCAAACGTTTAAGTTCATTATGAACCAACTGAAGCGCTTTTTCTCGAGAAGCAACGGCAAGAACCGTCCAAATAATCAATTTCAAATCCAAAATAACGGACGCATGTTCAATGTAGAAGAGCCCTAATCGGCTTTTCCAAGGACGTATGAGCTGATTATAAGCGATATCGGGATCTGGCTGATCTTTTAAAATATCGCCCTCATCCGCAAAAACAATGGATGCAAAATCTGTAATACCCGGTTTTACTGAAATTAATTTTTTCTCAAGATCTGTATAAAGATCCGTTTCGCGTTTTACGTTTGGGCGAGGGCCTACAAAACTCATCTCCCCACGCAAAATATTGAGAAGTTGCGGAATTTCATCAATTTTATATCGACGAATGATATGCCCAAGACGTGTGATACGCGTATCCGTTGCTGACGTGGAATCAACACCTGTCTTGTGAGCATTGATCACCATCGAACGAAATTTAATCATCGCAAATTCTGTACCCCCAGCAGCCACTCGAAGTCCCTTATAGAAGGGTGAGTGGTGGTCCTGCCTCCAAATCAAAAAACAGAAGATAATAAAGAGTGGGCTTAAAATAATAAAACCCAACAAGGCCAAAATGAAATCAAATATCACCTTCATGAATCCGCTCATGCTCTAAAACATTGTAATGAGGTTATGTCATAGTGATTTTCACTGGACGAAACAAGACAAATTTTATTACAAATAATGAATAGAATGTATGAACGTTAAAATGATTGAAACAATAGTCGCCCATATCCCTGATCTTACCAAAGTTTTTGTCTTGCAACTTTTGGCCGCCATAAGCCCTGGACCCGATTTTGCCATTGTAGTCAGAAACAGCCTCTTGTACTCAAGGCAAGTCGCCCTCAGCACTGCCCTTGGCATTACAACAGGCATCTGCATCCACATCGCATACAGCTTAACAGGTCTTGGTGCCTTATTAGTGCATGCACCAATTTTAGCAAACGTTATCCAAATTGCAGGTGGTCTATATCTGTCATATATTGGATTTTTGGCGCTAAAAGCATCCAAACGCAGAATCATTCAAACGAGTTCGCACCTTTCAACAAAAAAAGACATCACCCCCTACGAAGGATTTAAAGTCGGATTTACAACCAATGCACTGAATGCCAAAGCTATGTTCTTTTTTGTTAGCATTTTTTCATCTGTGATTACGGAAACAACGCCAAATATAATCCTTACCCTGTTTGGTGTTGAAGTGCTTTTGATCACCATCGTCTGGTTTTCAACGGTTGCACTTTTTCTTTCTATGCCGCGCATTCAACAAAAATTCTCCCTTTATAGTCATTGGATTGAAAGGGCCACAGGCATCATTCTCATCCTGGTTGGGGTACATCTTATCTTTTCGATATTGAGTGTTTCATAAGGTTTCGTCTTACGCGACCTCTTGATCGTCTGCTGCATCTTCAAAAGAATGCATTGCTTTCTCAAGCAGTATCCGAAGACGTTCCGCACTCGGTGAGATCAGTCGTTTTCCAAGCTCTGGGCCGTCGGAAAATCCAAGCAAGTTCCATCCTTCCTCGGCTAGCACCGTTAAAAGACCGTTTAAGTATTTTGCACAATCAAGTTTTGTCCAGATTAAGTCCTCTGCCCCCATCGTCTTAAAGACCTTTAAATGCTCATAAACCTCATATGGATCCATGCCAGCAGGCATCACAACCGTCGGAGGCTTTTTAAGCGCAATAACCACTTCCAAAATTTGTTTATACGTCGCTTTATCAAAAGGGTTTAAAGCGGGAGTATCGATGATTTGAAGGGTATGGGATGGCTCATTTTCACAAAAACTTATTAAATCATCCGTGCTTTGAATATTGTGAACTTTCAGATCTAAAGCACTTGCATATTTTTCAATTTGCGCAAGTGAACCTGCCTTTAAATGATCGAGTGTGATGAGATTCACAGGGATTTTATGGATCAATGCTTCACAAGCAAGTTTTGCTGCAGTGATCGTTTTTCCAGACCCAGGCAACCCCGCTAAAATGATCGGGCCATTTTTGGCGCGTTCTACAAAAGGTTTAAATGAAATTAAGCGATCAAGTGCAAAGGTAAGGTCTTTTTCATGGGGTTCAAACGGCATAAGAGACAAACGATCTAAAATCATTTTAGTCGTACCTCGATCATGTAAATGAAATTCAAGACACCGCTTTAGTTGAATCACACATCTGGGGGTTCCAACTTTTCGTTGTATCTTCGATTCACTACCTTTAGTGGATGCGATCATCTCTTCTATGAGTGACTTTTTTTCTGAAGCTTTCACTAAAATCCTCTCGCTCTCGTTTAAATTGTTGCAACCGTTTTAATACGTATTTTGGGATGAATTTCATTTTGTGAAAACACCACCGTCATCGGCCTAAAGCGTTCAACAATTGCTCTTAAATGCGGCCTGATGGTTGCACTTGAAAGTAAAACAGGTGTTTCCCCTAATAATGCTTGTTGATCAAAATGATCGCGGATACGTGTAACGAGTTCCTGCAATTTTGACGGCGGCAGGGCCAAATGTTGTGTATCATCTGTTCCAACAAGAGATTCATTCAACAAGCGTTCCCATTCAGGTGAAAAGGTCACCAAGCATAAAATCCCCTCACCATTGGAGTGAGCCGCACACAGTTGACGTGCTAAACGCATGCGAACATGCTCTGTTGTAAAGACGGTGCTACGATTAATACTGGAAGCTTCAGAAAGCCCTTCAAGAATCGTTGCCAAATCACGAATCGAAACGCGTTCTGCAAGCAAATTTTGTAGAACACGCTGAATACCGCTGACTGAAATTTGACTCGGTACTAAGTCAGACACCAACTTTTGATGAGGTTTGTCTAACTCATCGAGGAGTTTTTGGGTTTCTGAAAAAGTGAGCAGTTCAGAGGAGTTATCTTTAATAATTTCGCTCAAGTGCGTTGAGATAATCGTCACAGGATCAACCACAGTAAATCCTAATTCTTCCGCCTTTTGCTTGTCTGCAACATTAATCCACTGCGCCTTTAAGCCAAACGTTGGCTCAACAGTTGATTCCCCGCTGATGCCTACATCTTTTCCTTCAGGATTCAGCATCAGCAACATGTGTGGTCGAAGTTCGCCCCGTGCTATTTCCACTTCTTTTAAGCGTATGACGTATAAATTGGATGACAGTTGAAGATTATCCTGGATACGTACAACTGGTAAAATAAATCCGAGCTCCTTTGCAAGCTGGCGTCTAAGCGCCTTAACTTGTTCAGTTAAACGATTACCTTGTGCGCCGTTTACCATGGGCAATAGACCATAGCCAAGCTCTAGTCGAATTGGATCAATGCGCAGCGCTGTGGTCATAGGCTCTTCATCGGGTGTTGTCACCTGATTCGTCAAAGTCGCACTTTGTTCGTCTTCTGTTTTCTTCTTTTCCTGCTCTGAGGTCAATTTCCAAGCAGCACCACCCGTTAAGGCTGCCAAAAAAACGAAAGGCAACATCGGAATTCCAGGCAAAATTGCAAGCCCCATCATTAAAAAGGAGCTAAGCCCAAGTGCTGAAGGATACGCACTGAGTTGTTTAAAAACTGCTTTTTCAATTGATCCTTCCGAGCTAATTTTTGAAACAAGCATACCCGCTGCTGTTGAAACAATAAGAGCTGGAATCTGTGAGACAAGACCATCACCAACGGTCAAAAGCGTATATGAGTGTGCCGCCGCTGAAAAGGTTAATCCTTTTTGAGCAACTCCAATAATAATACCACCCACGATATTAATAAATGTAATGCAAAGACCAGCAATAGCATCGCCGCGCACGAATTTTGCAGCACCATCCATGGCTCCGAAAAAGTTCGATTCATACTCGAGCTCCTTACGCCTTGAACGTGCTTGATCTTCATTAATCAATCCAGATGAAAGATCCGCATCAATGGCCATTTGCTTGCCTGGCATAGCATCAAGTGTAAACCGGGCGGATACCTCTGCAATACGACCCGAACCTTTTGTGATCACCACAAAATTCACAAGAACAAGAATGGAAAAAACAATGAGACCAATTACGAAGTTACCATCCATGATGAAGGCTCCAAAAGCCTTAATCACCTGGCCTGCGGCCTGATCGCCTTCATGACCATGCGTTAAAATAAGACGCGTTGATGCCACATTAAGTGAGAGTCGAAGCATCGTTGACACCAAGAGAATCATTGGAAAAGAGCTGAAATCTAAAGGCTTATCTATGAATAACACGGTCATCAAAATAAGGACAGCAGATGCTAGGGAAAATGCAAGAGATATGTCCAAAAGCCACTTAGGAAGCGGCATAATCAAGACAACCATGATTGCAATAAGACCTAAAGCAAAGGCTATATCGGCCCGTTTCAACAGACCTGTTGTCCATTTAGAGCCTTGCTTCATCATGAAATCTGTAGGCGCCATCCCTAATCCTTTTTATCTCTATATTGCTTTTTGGTAGGCTGAATTTTTTGAAACAGAAACACCTGCCTCCGTATAGAGTTTAATTTTATTACGCAATGTTCGAATTGAAATACCAAGAATATGCGCTGCTTGCGTTCTATTACCAAGACAGTGGCTTAAGGTCCCGATAATTAAATCGCGTTCCACGTCCTCTACCGTGCGCCCTACAAGCAGTGTTTGCAAATCATCCGCCTCAGCTTTTTGTTCTGGGGCTGCCATATCTGTTGTCTTTACAAGCTGTAAGCATTCGGGCGTAATATCATCGCCTGTTGCAAGTAACACAGCGCGATGCACCGTATTTTCGAGTTCCCGAACATTTCCTTT
>JBQCDM010000204.1:0-2275 GCA_051961235.1 Nucleicultricaceae bacterium (SeqCode) | reverse complement strand
GAAGAATCATTTCCTGGAGGGGTGGCCGAGCGGTTGAAGGCGCACGATTGGAAATCGTGTATACGTTAACGCGTATCGTGGGTTCGAATCCCATCCCCTCCGCCATCCATATCATTTTGAGCAATTGAATAAATAATGTGTGAACACTTGAGTGATCAAACATGCGCTGCAACGTGATTTATGCGTAAAGGAGATGTCCATGCAAAAGACTTTGAAGTTTTTCCTTGTCATGATTTTTATAGCACTTGGCGTAAGCAATGGGCAGGCATCGACCGCTGACTATGAGGCTGTTATTTTTGATGTAGATGGTGTGCTAGCAGACACAGAAAAATTAAAATATGAAGCATGGCGTGATGCGCTTCAAGAACAAAACATTGATTTTACTGTGGAAGAATATTATCCGCTTGTAGGGCTCTCTTCAAAAGATATCTTGGAAGGCATAGAAGCTTTAAAAAATCAAAAAATTAGTAATGATGTGATTAAAATAAAAGGTAGCTATTATCATGCTAAACAAAAAAAAGGTGTGCCATTATTGAAGGCTGGCGTGAGCTTTTTAAAAGATATGATTGGATCAAGGAGGGAGCGCGGTATCAAAGTTGCTTTAGCATCATCCGCCCCCATGCATGAGATTCTGGAAAATGTTAGCCAAATGGGACTTGAAGAAGCTGATTTTGATTGCATTGCCTCTGGTAAGGATAGCCTTCAACACATCCAAGATCCTGAAGGGGTTAATAAGCCTAAGCCCTATATTTATCAATATGTTTCTAAGAAATTAGGCGTGGATGCAAAAAAGTGTATTGTATTTGAAGATACTAATGCGGGTGTTGTTGCAGCAGCCGACGCTGGCATGGATGTTTATGCTGTTCCGAATGCGTTTACAAAAGATCAAGATTTTTCAAGGGCTCAAAGTGTGACGCGCTTTGACAATTTAAAGATCGATGACGTTCTTCAAAGAAAAGAGTGATAGTGAAAGAGGAGACACTGCACATGGTTCGTGTTGGCGTTGGAGTTTTACTTTTTAATGACGCCAACCAACTTTTGTTGGGACAAAGGCAAGGGAGTCATGGAGCGTTTACATGGGGACCCCCTGGCGGACACCTAGAAATGGGTGAAAGTTTGGAAGAATGTGCATCGCGTGAACTTCGGGAGGAAACAGGACTCCACATTAACCATTTTGAGTTTGAAGCGCTTTCAAACGATATATGGGATCATGATAAGAAACACTACATCTCTATTTTAATGAAGGCTCGTTGTCATGATGATGACAAGGTCCATAATCTTGAGCCGCATAAGGTCATTTCGTGGGAATGGTTTTCATTGCATCATTTACCTTTGAACCTTTTCGAACCTCTTAAAAAATGGGCAGCCGGGGAATGTTATGGTATGGTACGCGTTCTTCCAGGGAGTGAGAAATGAACGAGAGACGCCGATTTCGATTTGAAAAAATTATTCGTGATAGAATTCCAGACATTATGAAAAAAAAGAACAAGCAACCCATTTTGCGTGTTCTGCAAGGGGATGACTATATCCTCAAATTAAAAGAAAAGTTGGTAGAAGAAATGGAAGAATTTATGCGTGCAGCAAGCCCTGAAGAGGGATGTTCAGAACTTGCCGACATGCTTGAAGTGATCCATGCGTTATCAACGGCACTGGGACAAAGCTATGAGAACGTAGAGCAACAACGTATCACCAAAATGAACGAAAAGGGTGGTTTTGAGGGTGGCATCTATTGTGCATCTGTGGAGATGGATGCGACAAATCCCGACGTCTCTTATTATGAAGCAAGACCGCTACAGTATCCTGAAATCAAAGCTTGATACGCCGATATTCTATGCTAGGGCGCGTTATAAAACGGATAGTCTGTATATCCCGCTTCACCACCGCCGTATAATTTCTTGGGATCAAAGGATGCAAGAGGCCATCCTTTTTCAAGACGCAGCGGTAAATCTGGATTTGCAATAAAAGGTCTACCAAAAGCTGCTAAATCAATGAGTTTGTTTTGAATCATAGATGTCGCTTTTTCTAGCGTGTAACCACCTGCTGCTATGAGCGTGCCATTAAAAGAAGTACGAAGATCGCGGCGAAATTGTTCTTGGAGAAAGGGCGCATCTTCCCAATCGGCTTCAACCAGATGAATGTAGGCGGGATTCAATTTGTTTAAGCGGATAACAAGGCTCAAGGTCGCCTCAATAATTTCAGGGCAGTCCATACCGCGTTGTCGAATATGTGGGGAAAGACGTATGCCCGTCCTGGATGCGCCCACCTCATCACATAC
>JBQCDM010000203.1:0-11206 GCA_051961235.1 Nucleicultricaceae bacterium (SeqCode) | reverse complement strand
AGCTCAATTTTCGCTTTTTCAGCGGCTTCCTTCAAACGTTGAAGCGCAAGGCGATCTTGACGCAAATCCATGCTGTTTTCGCGTTTGAACTCATCTGCAAGATAATCGATGATTTTCTTGTCAAAGTCTTCACCGCCTAAGAAGGTGTCACCATTGGTGGATTTAACCTCAAAAACACCATCGCCAATCTCGAGGATAGAGACGTCAAATGTACCGCCTCCAAGGTCGTAGACCGCGACAATGCCTGTCTTTTGCTTATCCAAACCATACGCAAGTGCTGCTGCTGTCGGTTCGTTAATAATACGCAACACATCAAGGCCTGCAATCTTACCCGCATCTTTGGTTGCTTGACGTTGCGCGTCATTGAAGTAGGCAGGTACCGTAATAACGGCTTGTGTGACTTTTTCACCAAGGTAATTTTCAGCGGTTTCTTTCATTTTTTGCAGAATAAATGCGCTCACTTGGCTCGGACTATAGGTCTTGCCATGGGCATCTACCCATGCGTCGCCATTGTCCGCTTTAATGATTTTATAGGGCACAAGGCCAATGTCTTTTTGCGTCATCGGGTCTTCAAAGCGACGACCAATCAAGCGCTTAATCGCAAAAAGAGTGTTTTCAGGGTTGGTCACAGCCTGACGTTTTGCAGACTGACCGACGAGGCGTTCCCCGTCTTTTGAGAAAGCCACAATGGACGGTGTTGTCCTTGCTCCTTCTACGTTTTCAATAATTTTAGGTGTGTTGCCTTCCATCACGGCAACGCAAGAGTTTGTCGTACCTAGGTCGATTCCAATTACTTTAGACATTTTATCCTCATATGTTAGCAAGCTCAAACAGCCTCAAATGAGCACTGTAAAAACCCCCATGATTAATAAGAACCAATAAGACGCTGCTTTCATCACAAAAACCCGCCCGCCCCACGGCAGGGGCCCGGATACGGTTCTTTAGAATAACAGTGATCTTTTCGATCCACTTTTTAATATAGTCAAAAATAGCTCGAATGTCAAATCATGCACCCGAACATGTTGAAATTTCTAGCGTTCTCCTTGGGATTTGCTAAAGGCAAGGGCGCCGTCAAAAATATAGAGCTTTTCCAGATGACACCAGGAAAATGATGTGCTGATCTCATTTAAGAGACGAAGCAGGGTGGCATCGTCCATGCTGCTCGTCTCATCACGCATGACAAATCGGCAACGCCAATGGTCCACACAATCAGGCATAACGTCACCCGCTGGATAGACTTGAATACCCCGATTGGAGATCATCTTCAGGCGAAGCGGACTATCTTCTGAAATTGTTTCAAGGGCTTTGCCAATGTCTGATGCATTGAGGGGGGATTCGATAAATACATCCGCGCCAAGAGTGCTTCGCTCTTTAGCTCTTACAAAATCTGGAGCTTCCGAAACTTTTGGAATGGTGAGATGTTTGTAGTCGCGCTTAAACGTGTGATCAGGCTTTTTCCCTAGATTCTTGATGAGTTCATCGGTAAAGGCGATGGTGGAGGAAGCATGTGCGTCGCCTACCACGTCGCGTGTCATCACGCGGCCTTGTTCGAGGGTATAGAGAAGAGAATTTTCGATAAGATCGGCCTCAGCGCTCAAATCTAGATGGCGTAACATCATCACACTGGAGAGGATAACAGCAGTTGGATTAATTGTGTTTTGTCCGGCATATTTTGGCGCAGATCCATGGACCGCCTCAAAAATCGCAATGCCATTACCGAGGTTAGCACCAGGAGCAAAACCAAGACCACCAATCAAACCAGAGCCGAGATCGCTTAAAATATCACCATTCATATTGGTGGTCACAATGACCTCAAATTTTTCTGGAAAGCGCACCAGCTGATGGGCGCAATTGTCGACAATAATATGATGGGCTTCAATGTCGGGATATTCTTTTGCAACCGCTTCAAAGGTGCGTTTCATCATGCCTTCAGACAGCTTCATAATATTGGCTTTTGTGGCACAGTGGACGGATTTTCGACCTTCAGATCGGGCTACTTCAAAGGCAAGGCGTACGATCTTTTCGCATCCTTTGCGGCTAATGAGTTTTAAGGTCTCAGCCACGCCGGGTGTTTGCATATATTCGATACCGGCATAGAGGTCTTCTACATTTTCACGCACAATAACAAAGTCAATATTGCGACCGGTGTAGGGCGTTTTAACGCCGGGAAATTCACGCACAGGGCGGATATTAGCAAAGGTTTCAAAGAGCTTACGTAAGGTCACATTGGCACTATTCTCACCAAAACCAACGGGTGTTTCAAGAGGGCCTTTGAGGACAACACGATTTTTCTTAATCGATGCGATCGTCTCATCGGGCACACCTGTTGGAAGACCTTGTTTGAAGATCTCGGCACCAGCAAGACAAACATCCCACGTGATTTTTGCACCTGTTGCATCAATAAGGCGTCGTGCAGCTGTTGTAACTTCAGGTCCAATACCATCACCTGGAATGAGCGTGACCGTTTTCATCGTTTCCCCTCTTCATTTTATTATTTTAAGACACGTGCTGACTCTATTGATTCACACCCTAACATTAAATCTTAAGCGTGAAAACAGCGCGCGTTAGTTCTCATAATTTTCTACCTTCGCATGGAAAGTTAAAGATTCCCTTAATGCATTTTGAACATAGGTCATATGTCGTAATTGGATGGAAAAACAGAAGGGTCCGCATTGAATTTTTGTCGAGCATCTCCAGCTTAATACTACAGATCAATTTTACAGATAGTGAAACACATGAAAAAGTTTTTTTTGTCAGTGTCGGCGGTGGTGATAGGCGCCTCTACTTTAAATGCAGAAGCCCTTTACCTCGACACCCCTACTATATTTGACAATGTTGTGAAATCCAGCGTTGTTTCTCTAAACCCTATTCAAGAAGTCAATGAGTTCGAGGTATTTGAAAAGCTTAAAACCAAAGCGATCGAGCAAATACTCAAAGAAATGTATGCTTTCTTGAATAAGAAGAATGTTAAAGATGTTCACCACAAAGTTTTTTCACGCGGTGAATCAACGGGATTGTCTCTTTCATCACAAAACCAACAACGCGTTTCTGATTTTACGGGAATGGGGAGACGATTGGCGGGCGATGTGTCAGATGACGTACGATCATCAGGTTTTGGAGGCGCTTCCGGCTATCGTGATGACTTAAGGCCGTCACACGCAAGAGAGATCGTGGTTGGACAACATGATGCTCAAAGAGTGCAAAATCCCATGAGATCACTCGAGAGATCAGTGTCAAGTGCGCCAACAGGTGCAATCCATTCCTCTAAAGATAACGGTGCCACAGGTGTCCATGGGTCGACGCATGCATTCTCCTATCCAAGAGCTGAAGCAATCGACTCATTGATCCGCTTTGCGGTGTCAAGGGATAAGCAACATTTTATGGTGGATGGACAGACGTACATAACAGAAGAAGGTAAAAAAGAAGCACTTGCCAAGATTGCTGAAAAACTTAAGTCTCTCAAAAATTTGAAAGAAGATGCACAGGAAGCCTACCTAAACGCGATGTATGCAGATCAAGATTCAGAAGAGTATGCTGTGCTGAAGAAAGCCCACAACAGACTTGAGGACAAAATCGAAGCGCTCGAAATTGAAATCAAAGAAGATGTGGATAGACTCGACGCTGAAGTGAAAAGAGCGGATCTTGCAAGACAACAACTCGAAGAAGATCTAGGCGAAGATTTTAATGATCTCAGAAGACGCGCAGAAGCAGCAGAAAACGGCGAGATTGAGATTAATCTCCATGCAGATTTAGGCCATGTGAAGCCAAAAGCAAATGTTCGCAATGAACAGCGAAGTGAGGCGGATATTATCATTGGTCGACTCAAAAAAACCTTTGATGATGCAGAAGATATCTATGATGTTGATTTTGATGCACTCATGGCGGAATTGGCTCTAGATGACACGACAGAGCGCCAGCAACGTATTGATCCATCCAGTCCTAAAAGTATGGTGCGTGGCATTCATGATTGGTTGACGGAAGAAACAGCGGCTGATTCGCCCGAAGCGCTTGAAATGGTGCGTGATTTACCAAAAGATGAACGTGATGCGATTTTACTCGAACTTTCAAAGATAAAAGGTGCCATCAAGTTGGAAGAGAAGTTCTTGGAAGAGACCCAAGGATTGAAAGAAGTAAACCAGAAAACAAAAGCAGCGGGCGTTCTAAGAGATAATACGCGCCGCTATATCGATCAACGTGCGGAAGATTGGGAGAAAGTTAAAGGCTTTCAAAATGCCCGAGATCTGGATGTTTTTATCGCAGATGAAAGCGAACGCTATGATATTGTTCAACGTGCTTACACCGATAAGTTTGCTGAAATGCGTTATGGTTGGCTTCATAAAGAACTTGAAAACCACAAGAGCATTAAAGAAAAAGAGAAAAACACTTTTACTCAATTGAAAGCTTTTGCGGAGGAAGCGCTCGATGTGGTGTGTGAGCGTTATTATGAGCTCAATGCGGAAGATCGTGGTATTTTGCGTAAAAATGTAGCGCATCGTTTAATCGCATTCGACTTAGGGGGTACAAAGCCCGCTGAAAATCCTGAAGTTGATTTGGCGACCAACCCAGAATATGTGGCAAAGCTACCTGTATCGGATGTAGATTTTTCTGATACCATTTTGGATACACTCACGCCTGAGGAAAGTCTTGCGCTTTGGGCCCGTATGAATAAAGAAGGCCTTGATCGTGAAAATAAGGGCTTTCCAAAGCGTACCATTTTCTACAAAAATCTCACGAATAAAGTACAACAATTCTTTGCGGATGAAAAAGACCGTTTTGATGTTGAGGTAAGCCTTAAGCCTTCTGAAAAGTTTGCGTCTACGCATGCACCACTGAAGGCGCTTAAGCTCCATAAGCTTATGCTTCTTAAAAATGATCTTATGCGTGATGCGTTAAAACAGAAAGCGGCCCAAGGTCTAAGAGATGTGCGGCATCATTACACACAACTTGAGCAGGCAGAAAAAGCACTCTTACGTTCACCATCCGGCACGCTTTATAACACCGCGCACTTGATTTTAGTGGGTGAGTATGATGCGGGCAGTGAAGATTTTGACGATATGTTTGCATCTGACCGTGTCAAGTTGCGTGAGTTGACATCGGATGAACTCATCGCATTTCGTTTTTATATCGAAGAAAATTTCTTGCATAAAGAAGGGTTAGCACGTGCGAAATTAAAACAATGCTATCAAGAGGTGAAAAAACTTGTTGATGCTATGTTTGTGGATGGTGCTGGTAAGGAAGAAGAGGCCATCATACTTAAGCCTAAAACCTATAAGGAAGAAGAGCCTTTGAGACGAGCTCGTGAACGTCGCGCATCGCTTGCTAAAAAGGAGAGCTTTATCCACGGCGTATTGCGGAAAGCGGATGAAATTGAGCATGAAATACATGACGTGTTGAGCACCGCGCCTGAAGCATGGCGTTTGCAACTCTTACAAATTAAAGCCTATGGTTTTATGTTTGATGGACAAGAGGTAAAGGATAAAGAGCTTCAAGGGCTCATGAAAACGCTGAGCAATAAAGAAAAGATTGTTTTCTTTGCACACGCCTTGCGTCACTTTGGCTTAGCCGTTGTTGAAAAAGAAAGGCTCAAAGCCGAGATGGAGAAGCTTTTCAAAGATGGTGCCGATAAGTTGGATCACAACTATCAACTCACGTTGAAAAACGGTGGATCCTTGGATGAAGCTTTGTTTAAGGCACTACCCTTGCCTAAAAAAGAAGAAGTGAATGAAGGCGGGCCTAATATTCCACCACCCCCTCCATTTGGAAAGGCGCCACCACCGCCGCCGCCTGGAAAGATGCCAGCTGTTGGTGGTTCTAAGGGCGGAGCGCCTTCTGGGGATGCGAGTGCTTTGTTTGCACAAATTCGTGGCAATAAAAAAGGTAATCTGCGTCGAGGCGGACTTGAAAAGCTCCTTGCACAGGAAGGCAAACAGCAGGTTATTATAGAAGAAAAAGCACCAGAAGATTTGTCCTTAAAGACGGTTTTAGAAAAGATTAAGGATCGTGTGCTTGCCGGGCTCCAATTAAAGAAAGTGCAAGAAGAGGCACAAGATCTGAAAGAGCAATGGGGGGATACGTATGGCGAGAATCGCACAGGGATGACCTCATCCAAGAGCGAAGTTTTGGAGGCACGTTTGCGTCGTTTCCATATTTTCCAACGTTTTCAAATGGAAGGTGATGACTTTGCAGATAGCAAGGCAGGGGGACTTCTCAATGACGAGCTCGTTAAACTTGATGGCATCATTGATGCAGGCGGTAAATCGCAAGCAGCAACGCAAGAGAAAGCCTATGCTGATGCCATGCGTCCGTTGCGTTTGCAAGTTGCAGAAAAATTGAAGGCCTTTGGAGAAGATGCCATCATCCAAAATGCACCTAAAGCAGGCGCTGCAATGGTTCGTGATTTGGCTTACTTAAAGTTCTTAAAATTGAAACCTCAAGAAGTAAAAGGGCGTGGATTTGACTTGGTGGATATGACAATTCCCAAAAACCCTCTTGCAGCAAGTGCGCTTGCAAACATGTTGCAAGGTGTGTTTTTTGATAAGGAATCGGTGAGAAGTAAAGTTGATTCTATCGTTCATATAGCCAAACAAAACGAGATGGAATATATGACGCAAATGAATGAGCTCTATCGCATGAATTTGACAAAGACATTGCTTGCTTTTGATAAATTGTTTGCCAATAAAACGAGCAGTCCTATCGCGAATCAAAAGATTGCTCTGCTGCGCTCAGCAAAAGCGATTCTTGAGACGAGACGGTCTGATCAAATCACCGACGAGATGTTGCAAGAAGTAGATGTGGTGAACATGCCTTATTTCGTTATCTCAGCGCTTTATGGACATGTTACAGCGCCAGGAACGCATGTGGATGAAAGCTCAGAAGCACGTATTAACTTTATGGATAAGCTCACAACAGTTTATTATCAAGTAGCGCTTCCAGAAGTGGCGAAAGACATCGAGTTAGAAATGCTTAAGTCTGGTGAGTTTGAACAACTAGAAAAATCGTTGGAACGACAAAAACAAAACTGCGCACGTGCTATTAAGCGCATGGAAGATGCGGAAGAACGTGAGAAAGCTAAATCGACGGTAAAAGGTAAACAGGTTGAAGAGAAGAAAAAGCCAAGAGTTAATCCCGTGGCAAACCTTCTCAAAAAACCAATGATGCCTTCCGATTTGATGGACGACCTCAATTTCATGACGCAAGGCTTAGAAGGCTTAAGGAAAAAGAAGGCAGCCTCTTCTAGCACCGGTCAAGGTGGATCTAAAGTGCCACCACCGCCTGGAAGGATGTCCCCACCGCCGCCTCCGCCTCCGGGGCCAATGCCAATGCCGTCAAATGTGGGTGGATCAAGTGGCGGTAATAATTCTAGTGATAAATCCGCGCTTTTGGCTCAAATCCAAGGTGGGTTTAAACTGAGGAAAACTCAACCCAATGCGCACAAAAAGCGCAATGACGATGATACGAGAGAGGGACTATAAAATCCCGCCCTCTAACCCCATCCCCGATCCACAAGGTCGGGGATTTTTTTATGCATTTCATCTGGATTTCAAGCCAATCATTAATGAAAAATTAAACGTTTATTTGCATCAAAAAGAATCATGATAAGTGATCAGAGCTCTCATGTGAAATCTGATGGCCAAACATCTATTTAGGGTGTATAACTATATCGTGTTAAAGAATTAATTAAAAATAAGCAGGAAGGAATGTTTCATGAAGATTAGTTTTAAATCATGGCTTAGTAAAATAAGCCTTTTGGCTGCTGTCCTTGCAGTTTCAGGTTGTGCGGAGTATCGCATCGAGCAACTCGAACGCGCTCCATCAGATGGTTATCCTTTTGCACGTGCGCTCAAAGCTGAATATGAAGCTTATGCGAAGCACGAATCACGTGTGAACTTTGACCAAATTGATGCCTCTACTTTTGCAATCAAAGGATTGCAAGCATCACACGGTCTTGAAGTATTGCCAGAAGATCCACGCACTTGGGACATTCCTGCAGCTGATTTGCCAAGAATGTTAGAAGCTCGTGATCGTCTCCTTTTTGCTATCCATAAGAGTGGTCGCGTGATTGCGCCTGAGCTTGCTGCAAAGACTCAAGTAGCTTATGACTGCTGGGTTAACCAAAAAGAAGAGAATTTCCAAGCGAAAGAAATTCAACGTTGTGAGTCTGGTTTCTTCACAAACTTGGCAGAGCTCGAGAAAGCTGTTGATAAATACGCACCAGGCTTCCAAGTGTTCTTTGACTTCAACAGTCCAAAGTTGCGCCATGATGCGCATCCAACACTTGAGCGTGTTGCAAAAGTTGCAAAGAACATGAGCGATTTTACAATTAAGATCACAGGTCGTACAGATGCTGCAGGTGGTCGTAAGTTCAACTTGAAGCTCTCACAAGAGCGTGCGTTGAATGTTCGTGAAGCACTTATAAAGATGGGTGTTCCAGAAAAACGCATCGTTGCTGTAGGCGCGGGTGAATTTGGTTCAAAAGAAATTGAGCCTAAGCATCGTCGTGTTGATATTGAAGTCAGCTAATTGATGAAGTAAACGAGAAAAAGCGGCATAGTTCTTATGCCGCTTTTTTTATCTAGTAGGGATCATGACAGACTCAAGTAAAAAAATCATCCATGCTTCTTGTGTTCAATTCCTCTCGAAGGGCTTGTTAATTGTAGGGCCGTCGGCCAGTGGAAAGTCAGACTTGGCACTTCGTCTTATGGATGAGGGGGCACGTCTGGTATCGGATGATCAGGTGGAAATATCTGTCGTGCAAGATCCGAGTCCTCGGATTCGCGCCCAAGCACCAGAGCGCATTCAAGGCCTGATTGAGCTTAGAGGATATGGCATTGTGCCTGTTCCGTTCGAGCCTTGGACCCATCTTGATCTTGTCATTGAATTGAAGCCTTTTAAAGAGCTGGAACGACTCTCTTATCTACACTCACACCTGTTGCTCGATTGTTCTCTGCCCAAGATGATGGTGGATGCAGCGTGGCCCTCCAGTGTGTCGCGTATCAAAGTTGTGCTTTCCATGATTTCAGAAAAAATGACACCTCAGTCATTTAGTAATATTTCCTAAGCATCAAAGTATTTTTTTAATTCAGGCGATCATAAAAATTGCCTTTATGGAATTTATGGACAGCTTCAATAAAGTGATTTATTGGTAAATAAAAGGATTGAAAGCGCAAGATTAAATCTTTGAAGGAGGGAAAAATGGTCACTCGGCTTTTTCTAATACTTGTTGTGTTGTTAGCAAATGAGGCGTGTTGTGCTAGTTCTTCCAAGGCTCGAGGGTTCTTTAAAAATGTTGTTCAAAAGGGTGTGAGTCGTGGGGCTTCGCTCTATAAAAGTCAGGGGAAAATATCCATGCCACCGTCTTTTTCTGAAAAGGCTCTATTTGTGAAAAGGAAGATCCTTCCTGTCTTGCGCGATGTCCAGATGTCAGAAGAATCTTTTATTAAAAATATAACGCAAACTCTTCAAATTATTTTTCTAAGCTTAGAGAAGAAACTGACCATGGCGAGCTTTTGAGAAAAACAACATTGGTTGAGGATGGATATGGCATTTTGCCAGATGTCGCTGAGTATTGGAAACATAATGCGGCGCTTTTGAAGTTTGGGATCATGCGTGGGGTGGGGGATGCAGAAATCGCCTATAAAGAAGATCTCTCGTGGGTTAGTCATAATATGCAGTTGCCTGAAACGGGGTTTCATGGAACAGAAGAAGATCAAATACGGCAATGGCATGTGTGTGCTACACAACCCTGCCCTTGGAGAATTCTCGGGGGCATACAATGCCTGATGAAATACGTCTTCGGATTCTTTCCAAAGTAAATTTCTATCCTTTTAAATATCAAGAGGATTTTCCTAAAAATCCTGAGGCATGGGGCGGTGTATTTCCCACCAAATCTTTTTTTAATGAGTAACGCTCGCATTCCCCCTTTTTATTGCTTATGTGTTGCACTTTCTCTCATAAAAATTTATCCAAAACGACAATTGTTTTTGTTTGATTTTTATAATACCGCTTTATAAAAATGAGATGGAGTTTAAGTATAAAAATCAGGATAAAGCAGCTGAAGCTTTGTATAACGCCAAAGCCCCTTAAATAGATAATTTATGATGACTCAGTCGTGCGTGATGCGTGCGGCTGTGTCATTGCTTGCCTTTAATGTCATTGTCTTTAAAAAAGCAGGGAAGACGAGGGTGGCGTTTTTTTGATAAAAAGGGTACCCTCAATGATTACGTCAAGGAATTGAGGCAATAGAATATGGCTTTTTCGTTTGATCGAGATGATCTGATACAAATTATCTCCCTTTCTGCACTTGCACTATACTTTATTATTGTTTTGCTGCGCCAGCTGGGCATACGGAAGTTTTTAAGTATGTTCGGTATTTATGGTGCGTTCATCGTTGTGGGCGTTGGTGTCTATACGTATGTGAAGAATCCAGAAGGTGCCTCTTTTAAAAATGTTTATCAAGAGCTCAACCCCTCTGCCGGTGTGATGCTTAAGGAAAAGGTGCCAGCACCCTCCCCATCAAAAGATGCTTCTGCTACAACAGAAAAAGAAAATGTGCGCGTGCTTCGTGGTAACGAGAGTTTGAGTTTTAGGAAAAGCTTGGACGGGCATTTTTATTTAACCATTGAGGTGCAGGGCAAGCCGATCCGATTCTTACTCGATACAGGGGCAACACGTGTTGTACTCAGTCAGTCGGATGCAAAGAAGCTTGGCATTCATCCAAGTGAGCGTGATTACAAGTATCCAGCGCATACGGCCAATGGCATAACGTATAACGCTTTTGTCACGATTCCCACCATGAAACTGGGCCCGCTAACCCTTCATGAGGTGCCGGCCGCGGTCTCAAAAATGGATGATATGACGTCCATTTTAGGGATGAGCTTTTTGGATAAAATTCCGTCCTGGACGATGAAAGGCGATTACCTGATGATCAAGGTTTATTCATCATTTTGATCACGCATTGGATATTGCCCTGGATAGAGCCGATCATCATTGCCACCTGGAGCACTGGGCGCTCCCTTCTTGCCGCAGGCAGAAAGAGAGAGGATGCTAACGAGAATCAAAGGCCAAATGAGGCGAGAATGCATGTGTACTCCGTATTTTTTTAGGCTAATATAGATCGGACTTTAGTTTACACATTTTTGCTTTAAGAGAAAGAGCTTCACATGAGAGAAGAGAAGAAAAGAAGAATAATCCCGCAAAAAGGGATGCG
>JBQCDM010000202.1:0-2765 GCA_051961235.1 Nucleicultricaceae bacterium (SeqCode) | reverse complement strand
GAAGCGCCTCCTCAAATTCGCATTCCCATACCGTTGTCATCTCCATACCATGTCGCTCCGTCAGCTTCCATGCACGCTGCTGTGTCCTCGAATACAACAGTTCCGCCGTCAGAAGTATTTTTGGAATTCGTCCCAGCGATGTGACATTCGCTAACGCAGAACAACTTCGTCGCCGTCTGAAGGAAAAGGCAGAAGCAGAATGTGCCGTTAAGAGATCTAGTCAACGATTCCGAGTCGGTGATCGAGTGAGAATTGAAAAGCATAAGCACGTATTTGTAAAGGGGTATTTGCCCCGTTTTACAGATGAAATATTCACGGTGGCTGAAGTTCGCACTGCGCGCAACCCTACCACCTATAAATTGAGGGATGACCAAGGTGAGATGCTCACAGGATGGTTTTACAAATATGATCTTTGCCTTGTTCTCCCTTTTGACAAAGCAGAATCATCAAATGAAAAAATATTGATGGCAATGAAGCATCAGTATACGAAATAGAAAAGGTCTTAAAGCGAAGACATCGCGAAGGGAAAGAGTATTGTTTTGTAAAGTGGAAAGGATACTCAAAAAAGCATAACAGTTGGATTCCCGCAACTTCAATAATATAAATAAACGGCTAAATTATCTTCGTAAATATTACAGCTTATATTATACAAAAAAAAACTAAAAATGAGCACCTCCTTCTACATTGTTCTACCTTCCGATACGAATGTTGAAGGGAACAGAACAAATTCTTTCCGTGTCCATTTGCCAAGAAAGTTGCAATTCAATTCACAATGGAGTGTGGGACTAGCAGTGCTTGTCTATCCGCACACATGGCCCTCGTTAGGCACCACGGAGCCACAGTTTGTCCGTATTGAATGGCAAACCGGTGAACAACTGCATTTCACAGTCCCATCGGGCAGCGTTAAGAACCCGTCCGATCTTCTACTCGCCCTTGAACAGGCTATTAGTGAGGGCAGTGAGAAGCTGGCCAGCGAGCTCAGACAGGTGCATAAAATCTATAGTCAGATTATCAAAAAATGCGAGGAGTTAGCGAACAGAGAGGCTGACTTGGCAGCACAAAATTATGGAATAGAACAGTTGCGTGTTAATTCAACTTCTGCTGATGTTGGCGATGGAGATGGCTCTACGACATATGCAAAAATTGACGATGAAAAATTAAAACAGATTCGAAATAATATATACACAGAATCTCTTCACAAAAACATTCAAAAGCAAATTCAAGAGGTGCTAAATGATCGAGAGCGTCATGTGTTGGCCAAACATCTACACCCGTTTGGCTTTGAGCTCTGGATTCAGACCTATAAAAATGCCCGTTCTGCATGCAAATTCACTTTTGATAGTCAACGACAACGCTTTCTGTGCATGCTGGACCCAAAAAGGGTACGCTTTGTTGAGCTTTCCGCTCAACTGGCCTATATTCTAGGATTTCACTCGGAGAAGTTAAGTGAGGCTCAGAACATGGCCCGCTACCCTCCGGATATGAAGGGCGGCGTGTCTGCATTCTATGTTTATACTCCGGGACTTATTGAACCGGTGATCATCGGTGATGTTGTTGCGCCAGTCCTTCGCATAGTAAACATCCGTGGTGCTCCCGATGAGATGATTGAAGAATGCTATACTGCAGTTCAATATCATAAACTCGTTGTAAAGGAAATTTCAGAGATTTTTGTGGAGATCCGTACCGCCTCCGGAAGCCTGATGCCCTTTCAATACGGAAATTGTCGTTTGACACTTCACTTTAAAAAGGCTCCATATTTTTAAAAGTTTTATTCTATATTCATACTCATTTAACTGTAAATGAATTCTATACAAATTAATAAAATTTTGACAAGAAATAGCTTAACGCGCAAAGCATATGTTGGGTGCTTTGCTGCCGATCAGATTCCCAAGCTGCGTTCTCCGATGCCACAATGCATGGTGGTTAACTTAGATACATCGGACGGGGTGGGAACCCATTGGGTTGGAATTTATATTCAATCCCCAAAAGAGGCTGACTACTTTGATTCATTTGCCGAGTGGCCTTCAACATCTGAACATATTCGTCATTTTCTTAAACAATTCGAAAAAATAAATAAAAGTAGTAAAAGTCTACAGTCGGAACGCTCGTCCGCGTGTGGCAAGCATGTTATTTATTTTCTCTGCAGACGATGTCAAGGCTGGCCTTTGAAGCGAATAATTGCCCATATTGTTGAATGTAAAACGCATCCCGACAAACTGGTCAGCGCTTTTGCAAATCGTTTCATTTTTAACAGCGAAGAGCATGAAATATAAACATATATAATGAGAAGTATATGTTTAATGCTATAGATTCTTAAACTTAAAATTATACAAAATGCATGTAGATTTCGATCCACTTCAAGTGGATTGGTCCCATTTTTCAACCAAACCCAATGAGATGTTGATGATGATGGAAGGGGGAGGCAGTGCTTTAATGTCTCACACGAATAGTTCATCGGCAGCAGGCTATCCTGTATTCACAGGCGTTGCTTACCAACGTGGTGCAGGCTTAGCATCAATGTTTCGAAGTTTTCTTCGCTTCTTGCTTCCAATTGGTAAGGCGGCTGGCACTGCCATTGGAAGGGAGGGGATGGCCACAGGCGCACGCGCCCTAAACAGTATGCTGGATGGAAAAAATGTGAAAGAAACATTGGTCAACGAGGGACGCGCCGGTCTTAAGAACCTTCTAGAAAAAGCAGCAGATAATTTAGGGCGTCAAAAAGGAACTGGCAACTTTGACTTTAAACGTTATAAAAATGCTTTACC
>JBQCDM010000201.1:0-3237 GCA_051961235.1 Nucleicultricaceae bacterium (SeqCode) | reverse complement strand
GTATCCGCCATCCCAATAATAACTATCATTAATTTTAACCGCTGGAAAAAGATAAGGAAGACAAGCTGACGCAAGAATTACGTCGGCCGATATTGTTTTGTTATGAAAAACGTGAGGTCTTCCTGTTTTTACATGCGTTGTCCCCACAAATACATTAATTTTATCGCATCGCTGCATCAGATCAAAATCCACCACCTCTTCTAACACCTCTTTAAGTGGATTAAATCCATAAGGATTCAGCATATATGGGGAAAACAGACGCGTCATCCCCTCCAAAATTGCATACGATAGATTAAAATCACTATTCCAAGCGTTAAAGAATCTTTGAATGGGGGAATGATAAACAAGCTTTAATCCGTTTCCAAGCTGACTGATTTTATGCCAAAATAACGCAAGGCTTTCTCTCGCCCCTTCATTGCCATTACGCATAATACCAGAGGCGCACACAACAGCATTCATAGCACCTGCGCTTGTTCCACTAATGCTATCCACGTGTATACGTTCATCTTCTAGAAACTTATCAAGAACGCCCCAAGTGAAAGCACCATGCGCACCGCCACCTTGGAGCGCAAGGTTCACAATCTTTTTTGATGCTTTCTGATCAATCTGTTGATCTTTTTTCATTGTTTTTGGTCTCATGTTACTGAGCAGTCCAGCCCCCATCCATCGAAAGCGCAGCACCAGTAAGCGAACTACCTGCATTTGAACAAAGGAACACAACATAATCGCCTAAATCATCAACACTCACAAATCGACCTGACGGTTGCTTTTCAAGCAAAAGCTTAAGTTTTGCTTGCTCTTGGCTTAAGTTTTGCTCTTGAGCCATAGCACTAATTTGTTTTTCAACAAGCGGCGTTAACACCCATCCTGGACAGATGGCATTACACGTTATGTCCTGCATCGCGTTTTCAAGCGCCACAACCTTAGTTAGTCCCACAACGCCATGTTTTGCAGCCACATAGGCTGATTTATGCGTAGATGCGACAAGACCATGGGCGGATGCAATATTAATGATACGACCAAATTTTTGCTTTTGCATAAGCGGAATAGTGTGACGAATGGTATGGAACAGTGCAGACAAGTTAATAGCAATAATCGCATCCCATTTCTCAGGCGGAAAGGATTCGATTGGAGCCGTAAACTGAATGCCTGCATTATTGACGAGAATATCAAGTCGACCAAATTTCTTTTGAATCCCTTCAATCATCTCTTGTATTTCTGCTGGTTTTGAAAGATCTGCGCCAGAAAAATCAACCTCAACACCATAATCACGCCTGATTTCTTTTTGACAGTTTGAAATATCCTCAGGTGATCCCATGCCATTTAAGACGATATGCGCCCCCTTTGATGCTAATTTTCTTGCAATTCCCAAACCGATGCCACTCGTTGATCCTGTGACAAGTGCAACTTTATCTTTCATGTCATACCTCCCTGTAGCCCACTATTATCAAAATTCACTTCGGATAAGTGTAAGGCTTATTACTTAATTATTTATATCCAATGATTTTTTTATGTGAGGACTACATCAAAAAGGAGAGGACAACACCCAGCTAAAAAGAGAAAATAAAATCCATATATTTTGAATATATTGATTACATAATTTGAAATATCAAAACTAATTCCTATGTAAAAATTAATATTTTACATAGGAATGGAAATCAATGTGGCAAAGAATTTTTTTATTTTTTGCACATCACTATTGTTAAGCTCATCATTATCTTTTGCAAGCACGACAAAGACTGAATTAACTGACAATGATGGGAAAATTCAAACAACATCGACAAAAACAAGACCTTTTCAGATGTCAGACTTAGAAAATCTTTTTAAGGAAAGATTAGAACAAACCGTGCACACACACAAAACTTCAGACAACCATCTGTCATTTCTTTTTAGGGATAACCTTCAGGAATCAATTCAAAAGACATATAATTCTCACAAAAGATCTTTAGAAATCTTAAAAAAAAGAAGGCTTTTTTGAAAACCTCTATAGCCTATGGACACAGCAGAAACTTTTTGCAAAAATATAAGTGAGACATTAGGTATGCAAGATCTGAGTTCTTTCCAAGAAGTGGTAAAAGGAAATCGTCACCGCATTCATCTTCATCAGAAAATAGGGTTGATCTTAAGACTAAAACCGACTGAGCAACAATTTAGCCTTTCTTTTTATAAGAAGAGACATCATCAAACATTAAAAAACGCGACTGAGGAAGATTTGAGAAAGCTCTTTTCCTCTTTAACATGCGAAGCAGAATCATTTAAGTTTTATCTCTACCCAAAATCAAAGAATAATATATTAGCCATCCCAGTGCCACGTGATCCTGCTGAAACGGTTAGCTTGAAATACTTAATTGGCACAGAGGATTTCAAGCGTATTCCAGCATCCAAGATAGGTGAATTAAGTCAATACTTTAAAAGAGAATTAATTGGCACACTCGGACACATCGCGTACCACGCATTACCTACCTACATGATAATAGAGTCTTCTACTCAGGTAAAAAATATTGATTTTTCTAGCAAGGAAGGCTTTCCCTCTTTAGGAAAACCAAAAGCTGAAGCAGAGGTAACACCTAAAAATAGTGATATAAGTGCTTTTGAAACAACAGCATCGACAAGCTCTACTATAACAACAACGTCGACGACGAGTGCTTATAATGAGTTTGATTTTAACGATGCGGATGCTTATATTCCAAATTACAGCATGAGCTCAGAAGAATATCCTTCATCGGACAACGAAAGCACTGACACGGAATACGACCACCCAGCTATGCCTGTGTATGCCTATCCCGTTATGATCGTTGGGTATGATCCGTATGACTATCCAATTATCGTTGGGCATGATCCGCATTATGTGCCACCATATGCTTACCCATTTCCTCCTTACCCCACAGCATATAATCCAAGCTTTCATAGATAAAAACTGATCCAGGGAAAATTTAAAGATGGCATTCTTTATATTTAGAATGCCATTTGCTTTAAAAATTACATTTTAGAGAAATGGCATTGGCATAAGAACAGTAAGAACTTTCAGTACGTTGTCATCTGGATTATAGACATCAAAAAGAGCGATAAGATTTGAATCCCCTCTTTTCGAAACGCTCTCGCAAGAAATCTTATATTTGTTCACATCTAAATCCAAAATCAAACGAATAACAGATAAAGGATTAGGGTGTCCTGATTCTTTACCATTTATATAATCGCTTGCTTTGGCGCCTGTGTACCATAGATTTACAGAATTTG
>JBQCDM010000200.1:0-5659 GCA_051961235.1 Nucleicultricaceae bacterium (SeqCode) | reverse complement strand
CCCCCAACGGTGATAATCACTTCTCCTCGAAGTTTACGGAGTGAAAAATAACTGCTTAAAGACACAGCTCTAATCCTATTTATGAGCTTTATAAACGTTATCTTGGCCGACATTAAATAATAAAACGGCGCAAAATTTATATCGTTTATGCGTTTTTCATCATCACCCACATAAACGAGCTCTATTATTGTTTTTCAATTACTATAGCTCGTTTACGATATTTTTAAACAATATATTTCTCTTAAAATTTACATAAACCAAAAGAACGACACCCCAAGCATGAGTGGTATCAAACAGAGAAGTGACCATCCCATATAACCAAAAAATGACGGCATCACGACACCGTTTTCCTCAGCAATCGCTTTGACCATAAAATTAGGAGCGTTCCCGATGTAGGAAAGAGCTCCCATGAAAACTGCACCGGAAGAGATTGCAATCAATGTTGTTTTTAACGTTGTTGTGAGCGCTTCTGCATCGCCACCTGCTAGATGAAAGAAAATCAAATACGTTGGCGCATTATCTAAGAATCCGGACAAGAGCCCTGTAATCCAAAAAAAGCGCATATTTAAAGGCTCATCAGCCGCAAAGAGCCCTGTTGTTAAAAAGCTAAGCGCACCCTGCTCACCCGCCTTTAAAATGGCAATCACTGGAATGGCTGTGATGAAGATGGCGGCAAATAACTTTGCAACTTCAAGAAGCGGCCCCCATGTATAAACCGCTTCAGCGCCGCGACGTCGCTTGATACATAAAGCAATACCGATCAAGCAGAGCAATACCCCGTCTCTTAAAAGGTCTGTAAGCTTCAAATGAACATTGAAAATAGTCACGCCGTAAGGTAGCGACACCAATCCACTCAATAAAATCGTAAGCACAACAAGACCCAGCAGAAGAATATTCGCATAACCGCTCACTTTAATAAGCTTTGAAGACGCGCTTTTCTTTTCTTTTTGAGGAAGATCTTTTTCTTTACGCATAAAGTAGTGATCAAGCCCCCACAACACAAAAAGCAAAGGAATCAAAACAAAACATAGCGGCCCAATCAAATGAATCAACGGCCATGAAAAGGGCACACCTTCTAAAAATCCAAGAAATAGGGGAGGGTCCCCCAGTGGTGTTAATGACCCTCCAATATTGGATACGATAAAGATAAAGAAAATGATGAGATGTTTTTTGTGCAATCGATTTTGATTGATGCGTAGCAGGGGTTGAATTAAAACCATGCTCGCTCCCGTTGTACCAATCACACTTGCAATAAGAGCGCCACACATCATAAAAAGAGCATTGTTTGTTGGTGTGCCGACGAATCCAAACTCAATCTTTATATCAAGTGTTATAATATAAAGGGCACCCACCAATATAATGAAAGGCACATAGTGATGAAAGAGTGTGTAGAAGATCTCAAATTTTGCTTGATCTAGTGAGAAGAAAGCGATCATCGCCCCAAAAGTAATCAATGACCAAAACAAAGCCACCTTTCCATAATGCCCATGCCAAAAGCGCGGCATCATGATAGGCATCAATGCCAATGACAACAAAATCCCCAAAAAGGGCATAACCCAGTATAGTTCTAAAGTTATGCCATTTAAGTGATGGCCCCCCTCACCCACTGCCATAAGCGTATCGCATGGCAACACAAGAGCCAATAGAAACAGAATACCTTGAATCATTGCGCGTCCTAAAACAAACCTTTTAATATATCTTTAACGGCCTCTTCTGGTTTATCGAGCGCTTTTTCAAGAGGGTTTCCACTATCCTTTTCTTTTGCATTCGAATCAGGCGTCTTGGATGTATTGCTATCAGAGCCGCCTCCCAATCCTAAGAGGTTCTCAATAACGTTACCGCGCTTTGTTAATCTACTAAATATATTTGTAACCAAATATTGCTGTAAACCCGCCATATCAATATTCTTTTGTGGATCATCGAGAGGGCCAAAAACCCTCATCTTAACAGGTGGTAAATCTGGATTTTTAGGGATACTGAGCACCCAATTTGTATCCAACACAAAACGCGGCAAATCAATCGTGCCCGATGTTTTCACATCAACATCAGGGACCGTTAAGTCAAAAGTACTGATCTTGCCAATACCCTTCGTAAAACCAAGGACGATACTGAACTGATTAAAGCGTGTTTCTCCCCCTTGCATAACGTTCATAAGATTTGGAAGCATCTGCGGTCCATTTAGATTTTTCAAAAGATCAACAAGAGATTGAAGATTAAATCCTTGGAACACACCATCACGTACAGATACATCAAACATACCATTCAGATTCGACACAAGGTCTTCTGAACTTTTACCACTCGACGTAAAATCGCCTTTTATGGTTGTCTTTCCTTGAAGAATTTTGAATGCTGCATTTTTAACTGCAACACGCTCTAGCTTTGCATCTTTCAAGGTGAATTTTAACAGCGTATTTTTCTCATCCAACGAAGCATTGCCATTTAAATCGCCCCCAAAAACACTCCCTTTAAAGAACGGCATGCCGAGTGTGCCTTCTCCCATATTGACTTTGAATGACACATCATTGACTGCAATATCACGTATTTTTATCAATCCAACAGACACCATCAAATCAGCTGAAATATCTTTACCACCCATAGGCAAGATGGGATCTTTTGACCAAGGGGTCGCGCCTTTTACCGCCTCAGTTTTATGAACACTCTTTTTGCGACGATGTTCTGTTGTCCCTTTTACAATATCCTCTTTTGTGATTGCCTCAACAGGCTGAACCAAACCGAGACTTGTAAAATCGATCTTTGAAATATTCATCTTCCCTTCAATGCCTGTGGATGCATTGAGCAAATGGACTTTTAGATCTCCGCTTAAAGATGCATTTTCTGATCCAGTACTCACCTGCCCTTTGATATTGGACAAAGTTAAAATAGGATCTTCATAAGCAATATCCGAATTTATTTTAATTAAACCGAGCGGTATATCTTGCTGCTTGCCACTTAACATCCGTAACAGTTCAGATGCTTTTGGATGAGACAGTGATACAGCAAGTTTTAGGGGTTGAAGTTGCCCTGAAGCTGTCATTTTGCCATCCAACGCATGTGCTTCAAGATTAAGCTGAGCCCCCTTCTCGCCCATATGGATAGATCCCTTGATACTTCCATCAGAGAATCCTTTTATGGGTTGATCATACCCAAGCATCTGAAGAAGATCATCGAGTGCTTTTAAGGTCAGATCAACTTTAAATACTTTTGAAGAAGGCACTGAAAAATCAATAGAGCATCCGCCTTTAATGATTGAGTTTTTAACACTGATAAAAAGTGAATTTAAATCGAGCGCCTGGTTTTGGTAGCTAAACCCAGTTTTAAAAGTGACGCGTTTCAATTTATTTAAAACATCATTTCCTTCCGCTAGAACAGCGTCGTGGGTTAGGGCTTTTAATAGCTTGAGCGGTTCAGATGTATATAAATCCATATCACCACTGGTGCGATGATCAAGATTTAAACGCAGATTAAAGGATGTATCTCCCGGTAATTCGCTGAGCGAAAGCGTGGCCATTTGACGTCCGGGATCAATGGCACCCTTTCCTTTAAAACTGAGCGTGTCAGAGTCATAGCGCATATCCTTAATCTTCAGCGCATCAAGGCTACCTTCAAGGTTTGTTTGAATAACGATATGTTCATCCAACGAGACTGGTAGAGCTTTGAGCGACTCTTTCAACACGGGTAAATTGTAAGGCTTCAAATTCAAGCGAATCGTTGTCTTAAAAGTATGCTCTTTTGGGTTAAACGATCCTTTAAAATTAAGATCGCTTCCTTCCAAGCGAACCCCAACATCAAAAGTAGGCGCTTCTTCTCCAAGATCCAAATTAAAATCTGCTTTCACTTTGCTTGCAGCTATATCAAAATTCCCACTCCCTTTAAAAACACGATCATCGCTACGTAACACATCAAGATCCAGATTCTCAAAGTGATAGAGTGAATCCATCTTCTTATAGGTCAGCTCAGCATTGATCACTTTGATTTTTTTAATATCGATTTTTGTTGGCAACACGCCTGGTGTCTCTTGAATGGATTCCATGCCTTTTTGCGCATCATCAGATGTCGAAGACGGTGTTTTTTCAAAAGCCCAATTCTTTTCACCACTTGCAGTTTCTTCTAAGAAGAGGCGCGGATGAATAAAGGATAGTTTTGTAAATTCCAACCGTCTTTGCAGCAGCGGTAAGAATGCAAAACTTGCTTCCACCCTATCGACCAAAACTAGATTTGGTTCGATTGCCCCTTTGATGTTGGCAACACGAATATTGCTCACATGCACATTTGGAATGGGCAAAATTGAAAGCTTAATATCACCTTCAATGGCAACCTCACGACCCAGTGCGTTCATGGCAGCTTGCTGAATCTCAGGTTTATAATGATTGAGATTAATAAAGAGTGGCAAGAGCAAAACACCAGCAATCAAAAATACAACCATTCCTGATACCCCGTAGATTATTCTCTTCACAATCTTCTCCCATATTCATTTGATATTGGCTGATTATAGCGCATTCATTAAGAGACGCTATTTTATTTTGCATTAGAGCGGACTTGTCAGTAAAATCGCTTTCATAATTATAATATCCTCACGATCGAGGCGGCAGTGGATGTAACATTAAAATTTTTTGAGATCTATCTTTTATCCATTTTTAGCTACAAGACGATTATCACCATTATTGTATCGTCCGTTTTGCGCGATAAAAAGCTTATCTTCATATGTGCTAACTTGATTAGTGTGTACGATATTGCCCTTCATTCAATAATGGATGGTTATCAATTCGCCTTTGATCTTTATTTAATCCGTTCAATGGCTCAAACATCCGTTGCTTTCATAGCATATCCGATTGCAGAAGCTTACCGTGAACATAAGCGAGAAGAACGTCTTCAAAAAAAGGGACAATACGACCCCTTCAAGCACCATGATGAGTAACCCAATGACTCAACTCCAGCACCTTAAATCACCGCTGCTGGTAGCACATCGAGGAGGTGCTGGCTTATGGCTTGAGAATTCTCTGCCAGCATTTATGGATGCCATTAAACAACACTATGACGCCATTGAGTGCGATATTCAGCTGACCCATGATCAAAAGCTTGTGGTTTATCATGATTTTACACTCAATCCTCGCTATACGGATAACCTACCAAGCCTTAAAACAGAGGAGGCGATTCAAAACTTATCCAGCGATGATCTTAAAAAACTCACGCTTGTTGATGCAGCACAAGGAATATGCTCCCCTATCCCCTTTATGGAAGATCTACTCGCTCTACTTGCCCAATCAAAGAACCGTCCTTTTTTATTTGCTGAGATAAAAACAAGCCCTCTCTATCACACACAAGAGCATGTGGAATGCTTAGTAGGTGCGCTTATTGCGCTTGCTGAATATTACGGTTATTTGGAAAACATGACCCTGTTGTCCTTTGATTGGCGCGGGTTATTTCATGCGCAAAGACAAGCCCCACATATTCCGCTTACTTTTATTTATTGTGATGATATCCACGAGCCACAGGAAAATAATCTCTGGCTTGGACCCTATATCCTCACAAAACCTTACTTACCGTCAGCCTTAAAAGAAATTGGCTCTTCTGTGATTTCAGTGCCCCATCATCTCATGACACCTGCATTGATGGAAAGCTGCAGAGCGGTTGGTCTTAAAACCAATGTTTGGACTGTTAA
>JBQCDM010000199.1:0-5501 GCA_051961235.1 Nucleicultricaceae bacterium (SeqCode) | reverse complement strand
GGGCCCCTTGGTCAAGGTTTTGCAAACGCTGTGGGTATGGCGCTTGCCGAAAAAATATTGCGTGCGCGTTTCAAGTCTTCCCTTGTTGATCATTATACGTATGCTGTTGTAGGAGATGGCTGTTTAATGGAAGGCATTTCCCAAGAAGCCATCTCCTTTGCAGGGCACCACCAGCTTAATAAGCTGATTGTTTTGTTTGATGATAATCATATTTCCATTGATGGGCCGACGTCCCTTTCGACGACCGATGACACATTAATGCGTTTTAGAGCATCTAACTGGCATGTATTATCTGTTGATGGTCATGACATGGTTGCAATCACAAAAGCACTTGAAGAAGCGCATGCGTCAAAGGATAGACCAACGCTCATTGCGTGTCGCACGACAATTGGCTATGGAGCGCCCACAAAGTCTGGGACTGCTGCTGTTCATGGCTCTCCTCTTGGTGCTGAAGAAGTGCGCCTGGCACGAGAATTCTTAAAGTGGGATCACCCACCTTTTGAGATTCCAGCGGCACTGCTTGAAGAGTGGCGCACCTTTGGTCAGCGCGGTGCTTTTGATCATACTGCTTGGCAAGAGCGTTTTCATGCGTGCGATTCAGAGATTCGTCAATCCTTTTTACAACAATTTGAAGCATTGAGACCAGAGGATGTTGTGTCTGTGACATCCAAGATCATACAACAGTTTAAGCAAGATTTGCTGGAGACCGCGACGCGTCAGAGCTCTGGGATGGTATTGGATGCGCTTGCCTTGCATTTTCCCCAACTTATCGGCGGATCAGCAGATTTAACGGGATCTAATAATACGAAAGCTAAATCATCCAAACCCATGACGCCAGAAGATAGCTCTGGAAACTACATTTATTATGGTGTGCGAGAGCATGCTATGGGGGCGATCATGAACGGTCTTTGTCTTCATGGTGGGTTCAGGCCTTTTGGTGGAACGTTTTTGGTCTTTAGCGACTATTGTCGCCCTGCCATTCGCCTTTCTGCCTTGATGCACCAGCCTGTCATTTATGTGATGACGCATGACTCCATTGGGCTTGGCGAAGATGGCCCCACACACCAGCCGATTGAGCATCTTGCGAGTTTGCGTGCGATGCCGAACCTCCAAGTGTTCAGACCTGCAGATGCCGTTGAAGTGGCGGAGTGTTGGGAAATTGCGTTGCTCAATAAGAAATCCCCTTCTCTTCTGGCACTGACGCGCCAAAAACTGCCGCTTATACGGCATGAGCAAACGTCAGAAAATCTCTCGAAGCGCGGCGGATATGTGCTTCAGCATCACGATAAACCCCGTGTGATTCTTCTTGCAACAGGTTCTGAGGTTTCTTTAGCACTTAATGTGGCAGCGGCCCTTCACGAAAAACAAATTGCGTCCCGCGTTGTGTCTATGCCTTCTACAACGTTGTTTGATCAGCAAGAACAAGCTTATAAAGATGACGTTTTGGGCAAGACTTTGGAAGGACCCGTTTTGAGAGTTTCCATAGAAGCGGCAACGCCTTATGGGTGGGAACGTTATGTGGGACAAGAAGGCCTTGCCATTGGCATTGATCATTTTGGTGCGTCTGCGCCTTTTGAGGAAATATATAAACGCTTTGGTTTAGATGTTGAATCAATCACAGCAAAAATTCTTAACACGTTGAAAGGATAGTAAGTATGGCTTTAAAAATTGCAATTAACGGATTTGGACGTATTGGGCGTCTTATTTTGCGAGCAGCAGCTGAGCAACATAAAGATGACATCAAGATTGTTGCGATCAACGATCTGGGCGCCGTTGATGCCAATGCGCATCTTTTCCAATATGATTCCGTTCATGGAACGTATCCTCACGCTTTAAACACGACTGCAGATTCTATGGATATCGGTTTTGGCCCCATTCAAGTATTTGCCGAGCCTAATCCTCTAATACTACCTTGTATAGTTCTTGATATTGTTATCGTTTTAGAATGTTCGGGTCGTTTTACAAAAAGAGAGCAAGCAGCTCAGCACCTTGAGGCAGGTGCAAAGCGCGTAATCATCTCAGCACCCGCAGATGGCGTGGATTGCACTGTTGTATATGGCGTGAATCATCAAGATCTAAAGTCTGAACATCACGTTATTTCCAATGCGTCTTGCACAACCAACTGTTTGGCGCCTGTTGCATACGTGCTTCATAAAGCCTTTGGCATTGAACACGGCTATATGACAACGATTCACGCCTACACAGGTGACCAACGTCTTGTGGATACGTATCACTCAGATTTGAGAAGAGCACGTGCCTCTGCCCTTTCTATGATTCCAACCTCAACAGGTGCTGCAAAAGCTGTGGGGCTTGTTTTGCCAGAACTTAAAGGTAAACTTGACGGTACAGCTATTCGTGTTCCAACACCGAATGTTTCCTTGGTTGATTTTAAATTTATGGCAAAGCGCGATGCGAGTATTGAAGAAATCAATCAGGCTATCATAGAAGCAGCATCCGGTGCCTTAAAAGGTGTCCTTGCAACGGTCAGTGCTCCCCTCGTCTCCATTGACTTCAATCACAATCCACACAGCTCTGTTTTTGATGTGACACAGACACAAGTGATTGATAAGCGTTTTTGCCGCATTCTTTCTTGGTATGATAATGAATGGGGATTTTCGAATCGTATGCTTGATACGGCGCGTGTTATGGGAGCACTCATTCAGTAGTAGGCACTATTTTGAGCAACACCCCTTTTATTATTGCAATTGATGGTACTGCAGGCGTTGGTAAAGGCACCTTGGCCAAACGCCTTGCAGCCCATTTTAATTTAGTACATCTAGATACAGGCGCTCTTTACAGAGCGCTTGCGGCCAAGGCCGTTGACAGTGGTGTTTCCTTAAACGATGTGGAAACACTTGTTTATCTTGCAAGCGATCTATCCACAACGGATTTTGAGCATCCTCATTTGCGCACGCAGGAAATGGGAGAGATGGCCTCCAAAATCTCAGCCCACGGTCCAGTGCGCCAAGCACTGTTCGACTATCAACGCGACTTTGCCCTAAACCCTCCTCCATGGTCTAACGGCGCTGTTTTAGACGGCCGTGATATTGGGACAGTTATTGTGCCCGAGACGCCCTATAAGATATTTTTAACCGCCTCACCTGAAATACGTGCACAAAGACGGCTTGATCAGCTCGGTGATTCGTTTAAATCCTACGATGAAGTCTTGCAAGAAATAAGAGAGCGCGATATAAGGGATCAAATGCGTACGGTTGCGCCGCTGAAGCCAGCTTGTGATGCGTATATTTTAGATACCTCTAATCTAAGCGAAGATGAGGTTCTAGAATGTGCTATCACTTATGTACGTAAGACTTCGCATAAGGTGGATGACAGTTCGTCTGTCGGTTAAAATTCGTTTTATGTGAGGATTCTATTCTAGAAAGGACCATATTACTATGGTGTTAAATACTCAGCAAACAGAAGTTGAAAGCTTTGCAAAGCTTTTAGAAGAGTCTATGGGCTCTACAAATATCGTTGGAACAGTTGTTAAAGGTACGATTATTTCAGCCGATGACAATTTTGTTCTTGTGGACGTTGGATTAAAATCCGAAGGTCGCATTCCTCTTTCAGAATTCCACATAGCAGCACAACAAAATCAGATCAAAGTGGGTGATCTTGTTGATGTATATGTAGAGAAAATGGAAGATCGCGAGGGCTTGATTGTCCTTAGTCGCGAAAAGGCGAAGCGTGAAGCTGCCTGGAAAGAACTTGAAGTTGCATGGCAAAAATCAGAACGCGTTATGGGCGTTATTTTTGGACGTGTTAAAGGTGGATTTACCGTTGATCTTAAAGGCGCGATTGCATTCTTGCCTGGAAGCCAGCTTGATATTCGCCCGATTAAAGATGTGAATGCACTCTTTGATATCGAACAACCGTTCCAAATCCTTAAAATGGACGCATTGCGTGGAAACATCGTTGTTTCTCGTCGCGCTATCCTTGAGGAATCTCGCACTGAAGCACGTACAGAACTGCTTTCAAAAATTTCGAAAGGCCAAATCCTTGAGGGTGTTGTTAAAAACATTACAGGATATGGTGCATTCGTTGATTTGGGCGGTGCGGATGGTTTATTGCACGTGACAGACATCAGCTGGGAGCGTATTACGCATCCAAGTGAAGTGCTACACGTTGGACAAACAGTACAAGTTGTTGTGATTGACTATAATGAAGATACCAAGCGTATCTCATTAGGCATGAAGCAGCTTGAAAAAGATCCATGGAAAGAAGTTGAAGGTCGCTACCATGTTGGCAATAAGTTGACAGGTCGCATCACGAAGATTACTGACTATGGCGCTTTTGTTGCGCTTGAGCCTGGTATTGAAGGCTTGATCCACGTGACAGAAATGAGCTGGACGAAGAAGAACTTGCCTCCAATCAAGCTTGTTTCCACAAGCCAAGAAGTTGAAGTGATGGTGCTCGAAGTTGATGCATCAAAGCGTCGTATTGCATTGGGCTTGAAGCAATGTTCTGAAAATCCATGGCAAACTGTTGCAAAAGATCATCCTGTTGGAACAGTGTTTGATGGTAAAGTTCGCAACATTACAGAGTTTGGTTTGTTCGTTGCAATCACAGATGAACTCGATGGTATGGTTCATATGTCTGATATTTCCTGGGGCGATTCTGGCGAAGAATCTATCAAGAGCTATTCAAAGGATCAAGTGATCACAGTGAAGGTTCTTGAAGTTGATCCTGAGAAAGAACGTATTGCTTTGGGTATTAAGCAATTATCAGAAGACCCCTATGCCTCCAGCCTTTCAAACATTAAGAAAGGTGAAACTGTGACCTGTGAAGTAACAGCAATCACAGATGGTGGTATTGAAGTTTTGGTCAATAATGAGCTTACTGGCTTTATTAAAAAGACGGATTTGTCTAAAGAACGCAGTGAACAACGCCCAGACCGCTATGCTGTTGGGGAAAAGGTTGACGCTAAGATTCTCTCGATTGATCCAAAAACACGTCGTGTTAATCTTTCCATCAAATCTCAAGAGATTCATGAGGAAAGAGAAGCAATGGCTGCATACGGTTCAACTGATAGCGGTGCAAGCCTTGGCGACATCTTAGGTGCTGCTTTTGATAAGGTTAAAGAAAAAGCAAAGACTGATGATGATTCTTCTAAAAAAGCTAAAAAATCTGCAAAGAAAGACGATGCAGAGGATGATGCTGATGGCGAAGAAAAAGCAAAGAAAAAGTCTACGGCTAAGAAGTCCAAATCAACGGATGAATAAAGCCTTAAAGGCCCATAATATAAAAAACCCCACTTTTTGTGGGGTTTTTTTTGTCCTTCATTTCGAAGCTTAGATTAATCGTCGCTGGAAGATGACGTTGATGCTCCAGTGTAACCTTGCTTACTCTTTGCTGAGCTTGCTGCAACACGTTCTTTGAAAGTCTCTTCAGATGTTTCAAGAACACCATCCCATTGCTCTTCAAGATGATTCTTTTTCTTAGCTTGAGTTACTGTCGATGTGGCGATTTCAGTACGTGCTGTCGCTGATCGATCGTGTGCA
>JBQCDM010000198.1:0-2024 GCA_051961235.1 Nucleicultricaceae bacterium (SeqCode) | reverse complement strand
ATTAGAACCACCATATGCCATGATAGGGTCTACAGCAACGCAGACGCCCATGCACGCAGCAGAACCAGCCGCAGCTGATTTTGCTGTCGGAGCAGCAAGAGGATTGTTTGTTAAAGTTTGAGTACCTGCAACGAGGAGATCACCCACATAAACAGCAGCTGCATCTGATGAATTCACAAACAGAATTTCAGTCTGAAAGTTTAAAGGGGAGCCATCTTTCATGCGAACAGGTCGTAAGCCAAAAGGGGCTTGAATGTTAGCCATATTATTTCACCTTAAAGTTATTTTTAGATTTTTGATGAATCAACAATTTTTTGTTGGTTCATTTGTAAAGATTGAAACTCTTGAATATCTTTGTTGTTGCCTTCTAATGATTTACGAATTGCTGCACCTTCTAAACCTTTCATGTTCTTCTTACAACGAGTATCCATATCTTCATTATAATATTCTATTGGTTTTCTCAATAGATAATGATATGTTAATCCTTGTTTATCAGCAGGACGTCGAACAACAGACCCTTCATCCCCTTCAATACCAGCTTGTTTTGGTGTTACTATATCGTAATCGTCTTCGTGAGTTAATCTGTGTACATTACCAGGCTTAGTTAAGTCTCCATCTACAGCCCAATAATAATGATAACCGGGATCCTTTATTATCCCCCCGAGTGGGCCTACATCTTCAAAATCTCTTTTTCTTCGGCGTTGCTTTCTCTCAACTTTATCCTCAGTCTTAGCTGTTTCACTCTTATCTTCAACATGTCTCATATTACATTTCTCCTAAAGCTTCTACTTTTTTGATATAATCTTCTATTTTAAAACCCTTAATACTTTTTTCTAGCTGTTTAACAATTTGTCTGTGGTAAGCAGGTAAATCATTTATTGATTTCTTACGAATTGAACTATTAAAATTAACACCACTTTCTACTTCAACTTTAGCAGAATTAACTTCTTTAAAGAATTTATCCTTAACAGATTTTTCAATTAAAGAAAAATGCTCATTTGGTGTTAATTCAGGATTAATAGCTAATAAGTTTCGTGATTTTTCATGGGCGTAATTAATCATTGCTTCATTTTCAGACTTTGTAGCGTCATACCAAGCATTTCTTTGCCTAAAAGCGGCTTTAGCTGCCTCAACTTCCTGTTGATATTGATTTTGATTTAAATTAGCCAAATTTGCAGGTGGTTGATAAGATTTTGTTATTTCATCGGTTAATCTAGCTACCTGAGCTGAATCACCAATTTCAGCTGCTTTCATCTGCTTTAATTTTAACTGCTCTAAAGCATCTGATTTCATTTTTTCTTCAAGTTTTTTATTTTGTTCCACTAAATACTTTAACGCTGAATCCATTTCTTCAATTTTTTTCGTTTGATGCTCATATCTACCAATGTACATCCCATCTTTTAAAAAGGCTTTAGCTCCTTTAAAATCAGCTATATCGCCTTTATAACGATCTAATGGCACCCATCCTTGTTCCATTGCTTTAATTTCATAATCTTTATATTTAGGAGTTTCAACACGCTCTTCAGCTGCGCTGTCATCAACAAGTACTTGACTTGGTTTATCATCATCTTCAATCATAATTATCTCTCTTTATAAGTTATTACTCTTCAACATCTTTTATTATTAATCTTACGTCCACGTCTTCCATCACACGCATTTTTTTAACAATTTTAGCACTCGCAATATCAGGATTTTCGAGTGTTGCTTCTGTTCCAGCATATCTTTTAAATAACACCCTATCACCTAATTTTGGAGATGGGTTACCGAACCCTTTAAAAGCATTACCACCCATTGCAACTATAATCCCTGTTTCTTTTCCCATTTTTTGACGTTCAATTTCTTTATCGCTAGCAGTAATAATAATACCGCCTTTACTAACTGTTTCAACTGAATCTAACTCAATTAAAACCTGTGTATCAATTGGAAAACCTATAAGCATATCTTCTACTCTCCGACTAATTGTTTAACATTTAATACTTCTTCTAATGTCTGGATACGACCAACTAGTCTGGCAGTTTCTTTAA
>JBQCDM010000197.1:0-3395 GCA_051961235.1 Nucleicultricaceae bacterium (SeqCode) | reverse complement strand
ATGTTTATGCGTGTTTATGCTTCTGCGTTTTTTCAGACCTGTTCACGACCCAATGATCATTGGCTTTGTGATATTGTTTTTTAACAGCTGACCATGCCACTCTTGCAGCGACTTGCTCTTGAATATCTGACTTCACTTTTCTCCTGCCTGGTTTCTTATAAAATTCAAAAGCTTGATTAAATGAAGCCATATAGATTTCTTGCGCTTTTTTCGGCAAATGATCTCTCACCGCTTTTGGAAGATCATTAATACTAGTGTAAGGCATGGCATCCTCCCCCATTTTATGATCACCTCAAATTTTAGTTTAGAAGATTTTTTAGTCTTGTTAAGTTTAAGTCTGCCCAAAACTTAATCCTTTCAAAGGATATCCTCATCTACTACCTTTACAGTGATTAAAGAAAATGTTGTATATACGGTAAGGATCGGATTAATTTTTAATCACGAGGATCATCCATGATAAAAACGGTAGGGCTCTTAGGTGGCACAAGTTGGCCATCAAAGATAACCTATTACACACGCCTTAATCAGGAAGTGCAAAAGAAACTGGGTGGATATCATAGCGCACGAATCCTTCTCAAAAGCATAGATTATGATCCCATCAAATCGCTTTATACGGGAGATGTTTCAAAAATCACCTCTTTGCTTCAAGCTGAGATTCTTGATTTTATGGCTTTAAAACCTGACTGTTTAATTTTGTGCAATGTTTGGTTGCATAAATTTTATGATTTCATAATCCCTGCGCTTTCTTTAAAGATTCCTTTTTTTCATGCTGTTCAGGTTGTTGAACAGAAAGCGTTATCCATGGGGCAGAAAAATGTTTTGCTCATTGGCACCAATCTAACCATGGAAGATGGATTTTTTGCGCGCCGATTAGAGCGCGCTGGCCTATCCGTGACTATTCCAACACTGGACGAACGCACAGAAATTCAACGCATCCAATCTCGCCTAGCAGAAGGAGAGCAGAATGCAGAATTTCTCACATCCTTTCAGTCGATATTAAATACTTATAACCACTTAGACGCCGTTGTGCTTGCTTGTACTGAATTGTCGTTGGTGATCAGGGAAGAAAATTCTCCCCTACCCATTTTGGATCCCATTACTTTGCAATGCAGGGCTGCACTTGATTTTTCTCTTCCGCCCATTCAACTTTAAATTAAAACCCTCATTATTCTTTTCACACCCTAAAAAACACATCACTTCTAAAGCAATACTTAACAAAAAATATCAAATAAATAAGTAAATCTAATCTTATTTATTAATAAAATCTAAAATTTAGTTGATAAATTAAAAAAAGCCCCCATATGAGTTTTATTCAAAATTTTTTTACTTACTCAGGAGGCTGAAATGAAAAATATTATATTTACACATTCAAAAACTACCGCAAAGCTCACATTAACAGCAGCTTTTACAGTGATTGCAGCGCTATCCGCTGACGTGACCGCGTCAAGGTTCATCGATCGTGATGAAAATCAACAACCGACTGTATCTCATTACACTTCAAGTCGTGGCATTGATTATGACTTGGTAGGTCGCACGCTACCACTTCGAAACAGCCCAAACAAACGTTTGTGGAGCCGCGCCTTTAAAAATGACGGTGCTGCCGATGTCGCTGCTATCACTGAAAGCACAACAAAACGCCGTAAAACAACCCCAGTTTCAACTGATTTTGACCCATCCTCTGTCAATCAATCAACAATGCCTTCTTTGTTCTTATGCCAAGAAGATGTAACGAAACTTAACACAGAGCCTAAAATTGCTCATGGCAATTTCGAAACTATCGTTGAGGAAGATATGGTGGTTGAGCAACCCGTAGGGACAACGTCAACGCCTTTCTTCTTCCCTATTTATGAGAACGAGAAAGACGCGCAACTTGCAGCATATGCCCATACTGTTGAACAGCATCATGCAGGCAAAAGAGTCCGTATGGCCGAGTATTTTGAAGCTCTTGAGGCATTAACAAATGAAGATGAGCAAATGGGCTATTCTTCCACTTGGAAAGTCGAAGAAAAAGAAACAGAAGAAAATGCTTTCACCTTCACTGCTTCTATTGAAGAAGAGTCAGAAGATGAAGCCATTTATGATTTTGGCATTGATAGCTTTAAAAAAATCGCAACACCACGCAATTTAGCTTTTGCAGCGGGTATCGCAACTGGCACAGCACTTGCTTACAAAGCCTACACAGAAGGTTTTTCAACATTGGCAACTGATGTTGTGACCTCAACATCAGGCTTTTTTACGCAAGCAGCAAATATAACAACAAACACAACATTGGGATTCTGTCCTGTTGAACAGATCGTGCCCACGATAATGCCAAATGCAACATCGACCTTTGCGAATGCGACCACAAATGCAACATTAGAGTTCTGCCCTGCATTGCCCTCTTTCACATCAAACGTTGCAACAGAAATCGTGGTCCCACAGGTAAACACGTTCATCAATAATGTATGCAGCATTCTGCCTTATAGCAATGCAACAACTCAAGCAATACAGCAGCCACTTGTACAACAAGCCGTTGAAACAGCTTCAACAACTACAGGTGGATTCTGGAATTTCTTCAATCATGCATTCATCAACTTAAATAAAAACAGTCACCTTTAAGAGATATAGAGAAAAATAACATGAAACATTTTAAAACAGCATCTTTCGTTGTCTTGGCTGCATCCCTTTTGGGCGCACCAACGGTAGCGGCCCATCCTCCACATAGTATTTTGGATGATAAAACGACACTAGGGACAGAAAACGCATATCTGAACTCGGGTAAGAAAAATAGTATTTTAGATGATAAAACTCTATTGGATGCGGCAAGTGCACCGATGATCTCGGGTAAGAAAACTGGAATCGCACAACCAAGCACTTACGATTACCTCAATCGCGAGATGAAAAAAGCAGCGGGTGTGTTTACAGGAATTGCAGCCGGGATGACTGTTATGCAACAAATCCAGTCTAACCGTGGTAATCAATTTACAGAAACAGACATTTTGATGCCCGTAGGATCAGCTGGCATTGCGCAGTTAACAGCATCCTATGCATTAGGAGATATATCACTATCCGAACTCCCAAAATACGGTACAACATTTATGGGCATGGTAGTCGGTGGTGCACTCGGCCAAGCTGCTGCAACATGCTTGCAAGCCGACAATGATTCTCGTGACACGTTTCTTAAGTATGGAACGGCTTTAGGCGGTGCTGCTGGATATTTAACAGGATCTGCCCTTGTTAGTACAGCACGTGCTGCAAAAAGTTGGGTCTCATCTTGGTGGGGATCTTCTGAAGAGGAATCAACGACTGAAACAACCGTTGAAGAAACGATCACTGCAAGTGCCCCTGCTACTACAAATTTAATTGGCGTAGAAAAAATGGAATCTATAGAGGCTTCTTTGCCTGTTCAATTTGTT
>JBQCDM010000196.1:0-2958 GCA_051961235.1 Nucleicultricaceae bacterium (SeqCode) | reverse complement strand
ACACCAATAGGATCATATTTTTTAACCTCACTTAAATACGTAATAATGTTCATATCCAGAGCCAATCTCAAGCTAAAATCTACATTAAATTTCGGCAGTGATTGTACGTAGAACCCAATCGATATGGGGAGAAAACTCTTAGATTTGATACGATACTGATCAATGGAAAAATTCTGCGCCACATATTGTGAAAAATCATTCACGGATTCTTCAACACTAAAGCCTGGCGCTAATACTTGCATTGCCTCTGGTTTAACAACGGGGTGTAGTTTCATGCATAAATCTCTAAAACCAACTTCTGTATCCTTATGACGTGTACCTTTTATAACATGAACTAATGTGTGCATCGTTTCATACGAAAACTGAGCATATTTAATCTGGTTAGCTTGGAGGTAAGCTGGGATTACCTTACAACCGTGTGCTTTCATCCATTCCTTTACAGTTGCAGCATTTTCGAGCTCAATCTGTTCTGCAGAGGCAATATGAACAACTTGTTTCATACCGAGTCGATCCTTTAGGGCTTCTCCTTCATCACTGTCCCAAAAGCCACCGCCCAAAGACGCGGAAAGTCCAAGATTCACCCAATTACCAATACGGCAGGCAAGTTCTTTGGCAGATTGAGGCAACAAAGCCCTGATGTCTGATATGTCGTGTGAGGAGTCTGCGACTTTTTCTACATATGTTTGAATAAATTTACTCTCTAAGAAACGACCTGAAATATTATTAAAAGGCAGCCAAGTGTTTTTTGAACCTGAATTCATACCAGAGGAACGATAAAATGCTTTTATATACACATCTTCTTCATGGCTCACAGAAACAATCGCAAGAGGGCGCCCCCGCAATAACGTATAATCAGCAAAGCTTAACACTTGCACATGCGCATTGCTCCAGAAACTTTTAACATCAAATTCTATTAGTGTTTCAGTGGCGAAAAGCGTTTCTACATTCATCACTTGAAGCAACAAAAAAAAGAATTTCTTTAAAAATGGACCATTTAACATCTGCAAAGCACCGATAAGATAGAATTTTAATAAATTATCAATATATTTAGGGCACTATAACTATATCAGGACAAGATAACAATACCGAGGAGTCAACAATGTCTGTACAAAAAGGAAATGGAAAGAAACGCATAGCGCTGGCTCTGCAAGGTGGTGGGTCACATGGTGCTTTCACATGGGGTGTACTTGATGCCCTTTTCGAAGAAGATTCACTCGATGTGGAAGGCGTTGTTGGAACAAGCGCAGGCGGTATGAATGCAACAGCCGTTGCACAAGGTTTCATTAAGGGTGGCAACGAAGGTGCACGAGAAGCACTGAAACTGCTTTGGAAAGGCATTGGGGATCAAGGCAAAAAAAGCCCTATTAAGCCAAGCCCTCAAAAGAAGCTCGTTCACAATTATGATATTTCAGATAATCCCCTATATATCATGATGAACTGGATGACTGGTATGTGGTCTCCCTACCAACTATCCCCCAATGCTCCACATCCTTTGGAGGCCATGGTTGAAGGGATGTTCGACTTTGATGCGCTCAAAAAATCAAAAGAACATAAGCTCTTCTTGTGTGCAACGCATGTTGCAACGGGCAAAACTAAGGTGTTCTCAGGTGACGAACTTTGTAAGGAAGCAGTTTTAGCGTCTGCCTGCGTCCCTACGCTGTTCAAAGCGATCGAGATTAAAGGGGAATTTTATTGGGATGGCGGATTTATTGCAAACCCAGCGGTTTATCCTTTAATTTACAACTGCGAAACACCGGATGTGATGATTATTCAGATTCGCCGTGTGTATGATCCACAAGTACCTGTCACTGCTCATGACATTGGCAATAGGCTTGGCGAAATCACTCAAAATTCCTGTCTTACACGTGAACTTCGCGCGATTAATTTCGTAACAGAGCTCATTGACAATGGAACGATTGAAAAAGGAAAATTAAAGCGATTGAACCTTCACCTCATTCGTGATGATGCCTTCTTTGGCGGCATTGACAGAGCAAGTGGTTTCTGTGCGGATCCTGACTTCCTTCAATATCTATTCGAAGCAGGTAGACGCTGTGGAAAACGCTGGATTGAAGAGAATTATGATAATATCGGCAAAAAATCGACTGCTGATCTTCAATCAGATTATATCTAAATCCTAATACGTTATTCAGATTTCTGATTATGTGGCCCGTTCTGGTTTTTTCCAAGACGGGCCTCTTTATAAGTCAACAACAGGTTACTTGCAATAATAACAACACTTCCAATTAATGTTTGCTTTGTTGGTAATTCACTAAATAATAGATATCCAATTGGAATAGCAAATACCAAACGCGAATACTCAAAAGGCGCCACAACAGATGGATTTCCATTCTTTAGAGCTTGTGTATAACAAAACTGTGAAAAGCTCGCAGATCCACCTAAACATACCAGCAGCATAAGCTCTTTCGTCGAGGGCAACTCAAAAACAGTAGAAGCAAATGATCCTATAATGAAAAAACTTAACACATTCAGATAAATCATGATGGTTAATACACTTTCTGTGCGTGTCAGCTTTTTGAGAAGGATGATCGCACTGCTTGCAAAAAGATTAGCCGTAAGTGCAACCACAACAGCCCAACTAAAGGGAAAATTAGTAGGATGCGCAATAATAATAACGCCAGTAAAGCCCATAAAAATTACAATCCATTTATCCAGGCGTACATTTTCTCCAAGAAAGAAGATGGAAAGTACAGTCGTAATAAGGGGGGCCGTAAACCCAAGCGATGTGGCAAAAGAAATTTCAAGTTTTGCATACGCATAATAGGTACATAACATCGAACCACACGTAAACAAGACGCGCGCAATATGAAGAGGGAGTCTTTGTGTTTTAAAGTCGCTCGGCTTTGCCCGCAATAAAAAAGGCAAAAAAAGAATAAGTCCAAAACCAATTCTTGAAAAAACAATCATCACCGTATTCAAAGATTGTCCAAGGACTTTATT
>JBQCDM010000195.1:0-12191 GCA_051961235.1 Nucleicultricaceae bacterium (SeqCode) | reverse complement strand
TATCAGCAAGCCTTTGGTCCCCATATGTAGTTTGGCGGTGGACCCACGCTTTTATCCTTTAGGTATTCCATTGTGGGCTGTGGGTGCATCAAATCCTTTACGCTCTCTCGATCAACACCAAGGTGTGATGTTTGCCCATGATACGGGAGGCGCCATTAAAGGCCCGCTTCGTGGCGATGTGTTTTGTGGTACGGGACAGGGTGCTGGCGAGCGAGCAGGCGGTATGCAGTTAGAAGGATCGCTCGCGTTGTTTCTGCCCAAACAATGCCAAAAGCTTCTCCTTAACACCAAGAGTTGAACGTGACAAAGAAAAAAGATGATAAACCAGGTCTTCAAGGGGATGATAAGCATGTGTGGCAGTCTTTTGTTGAGGGTATCAGCAAAACACCGTCTAAAAATAAGAAGACTTCGACAGGGCAAAATAAAAGCTTTGAGTTTAAGCTTCAACGTTTAGCAGAAACTGTTTTATCGAAAAGTTTAGATCAACCTCAGATTGCACCAACTATCCGAAATCTTGAGTTTAATGAGGGTCTAACAAGACGCTCAATCCGAAAAATTGATCCCCAGGCGACCTTAGATTTACATGGTCATAAGCGTCATCATGCGCGTACGATTTTAAAAAATTTTATCCATCAAAGTGCAGCGCGTGGATTGAATTGTGTTTGCATTATAACAGGTAAGGGATTGCGCGCGGAAGAGCGGGGAGAAGAGCGTATGGAGGATCTTCTTGTCTATGAATCAGGGGGTAAAACAACGATTCGAGAATCACTCATGGGATGGTTGAAGGAAGGCGATATTTTTCCGCTCATTGCTTCTGTAACACAAGCAAACCCCCACCATGGTGGGGGGGGTGCTTTTTATGTTCTATTAAAAAAGAAGTAATGGTTAGAGAATGAACTTAGACATATCAATGTTCTTTGCAAGATTTCCGACCATATTTTGCACAAACTCTGCTGTAATGGTAACGGTTTCACCAGGGCGATCACTTGCGGTATAACTGATATCATCTAGGATTTTCTCAAGGATCGTATGCAGTCTTCGAGCACCAATATTTTCAACATTTTGATTCACGAGTGCTGCAATTTTTGCAATTTCTTCGATGGCTTCATCAAGAAAGACAAGCGTGACACCTTCCGTTTTAATCAGGGCTTGGTATTGTTCGATGAGGTTTGCCTCAGGCTCCTTTAAGATGCGTACGAACTCTTCTTGAGCGAGTGCTTTAAGCTCAACACGTATGGGAAGGCGTCCTTGAAGCTCTGGTAAAAGATCAGACGGTTTTGCAATGTGAAATGCGCCAGATGCAATAAAAAGGATATGATCTGTTTTAACCGTGCCGTATTTTGTAGCAACCGTCGTACCCTCAATCAAGGGCAGAAGATCGCGTTGCACACCTTCTCGACTGACATCTGCGCCTTGACGTTCGCTGCGCGCGCAAATCTTATCTATTTCATCGATGAAAACGATGCCGTTTTGCTCTACTGAATAAATGGCTTCTTGGATTGATTTTTCTTGATCAATCAATTTTTCGCTTTCTTCCGCCAAGATCAGCTTCATTGCTTGCTCAACAGTTGTTTTCTTTGTTTTAAGACGGCTGCCAAAAGTCTTACCAAAGATATCACCCAAATTCAGCATGCCCATTTGGGCACCTGGCATACCTGGAACATCAAGCGTTGGCATTTGCACAGAATTGTTTTCTGCAACTTCTATATCAATTTCCTTGGTGTCGAGCTGACCTTCTCGAAGCATTTTGCGGAACTTTTGCCTTGTGTCTTCGCTCGATGATCCACCCACAAGCGCATCAAGGATGCGCTCGATGGTGTTCACTTCGGCCTTGGCATTAACTTCCTTGCGATTGCGTTCTTTCATTGAGGTGATGGCAATTTCAATGAGATCGCGGATGATTTGTTCCACATCGCGTCCCACATAACCTACTTCAGTAAATTTTGTTGCCTCAACTTTGATAAAAGGCGCATCAGCGAGTTTTGCAAGACGTCTTGAAATCTCGGTTTTACCGACACCAGTTGGTCCAATCATGAGGATGTTTTTAGGCACAATCTCTTCCTTAATCACATCGGGCAGTTGTTGACGGCGCCAGCGATTGCGAAGCGCAATGGCAACAGCGCGTTTGGCGTCGCTTTGTCCAACGATAAAGCGATCAAGTTCAGAAACAATTTCACGCGGTGTAAAGGATTTCATGCGTCTAGACTTTCAATAAGGATGTTATCATTGGTGTAAATGCAGATTTGCGCTGCAATTTTAAGCGATTTTTGCGCGATTTCTTCGGCTGAAAGATCAGGGTGATCGATGAGTGCTCGGGCCGCTGATAGGGCAAAAGAGCCACCAGATCCGATACCAATCAGTCCGTCTTCAGGTTCAAGCACGTCACCATTGCCGGTTAGAATCAAAGAGACAGATCGATCGGCAACGGCCATCATGGCTTCCAATTTCCTTAAATATTTATCCGTACGCCACTCTTTTGCAAGCTCAACGCAAGCGCGCATCAACTGGTCGGGATACTGTTCAAGCTTGGCTTCGAGCCGCTCAAAAAGCGTCATGGCGTCGGCTGTAGCGCCTGCAAATCCCGCGATCACTTTGCCGGGGATCAGTTGTCTTACCTTGCGCGCATTAGATTTTACGCGCACACTTCCCATGGTCACTTGTCCATCGCCAGCGATTGCAACACGATTGTTTTTTCTGACACAAAGGATTGTCGTGCCATGCCATTCTATCATGGATTGTTGATTGCTCATTCAAGACCTCACTTGACATTCTCTTTTACAAAGCCCCAAAATATACCTATTTGAATCATTTGTCAGCGTTAAAAAGGAGAGGGGCTATGTACGACGATACGAATATTTTTGCAAAAATACTAAAAAAGGAAATTCCTTGTCGTATTATTTATGAGGATGTTTTTGGTCTTGGATTTCATGACATTAATCCCAAAGCCCCCATACATGCTTTAGTAATTCCTAAGGGAAAGTTTAGGAACTACGATGATTTTGTAAGGCTTGCAACACCTGATATGATTGTTGGTTTTAATAAAACCGTTGAAAATGTGATTGAGGCTTTAGGGGTTAGAAATGAGGGATACCGGTTGCTTGTGAATTCTGGACTTAATGGTGGGCAAGAGGTTCCTCATTTTCACGTGCATATTTTAGGTGGTGGACCTGTAGGCCCCATGACATGTGCACATCGATCGTAGCGTTTGGCGGGCCTGAGCTTAGATCATTTCTTTAACGACTTTGATCCAAGCTTTTACTGTATTTTGTGTGTTATATCCACCACCGCCTAGGGCTAGAAGACGATGATGTCCTAAGTGTTTGGAAAGCGCCGAGAGATCTTTTGCGACACGTGCGTGTGTCTCTTCGCTAAGCGCTAGTTGAGCAAGAGGATCGCCGCCTAGACCATCTGCACCACATTGCAAGATGATAAAGTCTGGTTTGTGCTGCTTGAGGAAATCGAGGCCTATGTGCCATGCGACTTTAAATTCTTTATCGCCCGAAAAGGGCTGTAGGGTAAAGTTGCGCTTAAACCCAAATCCTTTTTGAAGCCCCATTTCATCGCTACTGCCTGTTCCAGGAAAGAGAGGCGCTTGATGGATATCGACAATCAGCACATTTGGGTCATCAATGAAGTTATAATAAATACCATCGCCGTGATGTACATCAATGTCAACATAAGCGATACGCTTTAATCCATAATGCTTTTGCAACCGTTTAATGGCAAGACTGCAGTCATTAAAAACACAAAAACCAGCACCTCGATCCGGAAAGGCATGATGGAGTCCAGCGATGGGCACGAAGGCGTGGTAAAGCTCGCCCTGCATCAAACGATCGACCGCATCCAAAACACTGCCCGCGACCCAGAGGCTCGCCTCATACATGCCTTTAAAGGCAGGCGTGTCAGGATCAAGGTCACCGTCCCCTGTTTCTGAAAGAGTTTTGACCGTGTTAATATAGGCATCGGTATGAAAAAGGCGGATATCATCAACACTTGCTTGTTTTGCTTCAAGGATGACGGTTGATTCATTCAACTTCGCGCTTAGGAAAGCTTCCTTAAAAGTAAAGTAGCGTTCTTGATTAAAGGGGTGATAGGCACCAAAACTATAAAGTGAGAGCCGATCGTCCAAATATACTCCAATTGAACGCATTACAAAACGAGTCCTTTGATTATTGTACACATTTTAGAATACAGCAATAAAAGTAAACAAAGAATAAATATAATCGATAAAATTTAAGAAATCTTAAGCAGTGGGGCCATAGTTGCGCAACATAAGCGCTTCTGAAAAATGATGCTTTTCAATGAGCTCTGAGCACGATAAATCAGCAATTGTGCGTGCCACTCTAAAACAGCGATAATAGCTTCGGGCTGATAGGTGCAGTTGCGTGGATGCTGTTTGAAAAAAATCGAGAGCATCCGGTTGTGGATAGGATCGCTCTTCAAAAATGGCATGGGGCGCACTTGAATTAAGGAAAGATTCTAAAGAAAAGGTGGTAGCAGAAGATTTTTCTATCTGATAACGCTGATGTTGTAAGGCTTGCGCGGCCTCGATGGCTGATTTAAGTGCGTCATCGGAGGTATTTTGAGCGCCATGAGGTTGAGCTCTCAACGCATGGATCGGCACTTCGCTTACACCGACCTCCAGGTCAAAACGATCGCGCAAAGGGCCAGAGAGGCGACTTTGGTATTGTAGGGCGCATTTGGGGCGTTTGTGGCAAGGGCGTCTTGCATCGTCTGCATATCCGCAGGGACAGGGATTCATTGCAGCAATCAACTGAAAACGTGCGGGATAGGTGAGATGAGCGTTCGCGCGCGCAATGGTGACCTGGTGGTTTTCAAGCGGTTGGCGCAAAGATTCGAGGGCTTGTCTTGAAAACTCAGGCAATTCATCGAGGAAGAGAACGCCGGTGTGAGCGAGTGAAATTTCACCTGGAAGCGCTTTATGTCCACCGCCCACAAGCGCAGGCAAGGAGGCTGAGTGGTGTGGCGAACGAAAAGGTCTGTATCGCATCAGTTCCCCTTCGCGCAGTTGCCCTGCAAGACTATAGATCATAGAAATCTGGAGTGCTTCATAAGGAGAAAGCTCTGGCAAAAGTCCAGCAAGGCGTGCTGCAAGCATGGATTTGCCCGTGCCTGGTGGCCCCACCATCAAAAGATTGTGTCCACCTGCAGCTGCGATCACGAGGGCGCGCTTTGCAGTTTCTTGGCCCTTTACATCGCTGAGCGATAGATGAGGACGCATGTCAGCACTTTGCAGTGTTTTTTCAGGCGGGGCGAGGGGTTGGTCCCCCTTAAAATGATTTAAAAGAGCCAACAAATTTCGAGGCGCTAGGATGCGACAGTGTGGCGCCCAAGCCGCCTCCGACCCATTGGAGTAGGGGCAAATGATACCTCTCGTCTCCGTGGATGCATGGAGCGCTGTGGGCAGGGTGCCCGGAACGGCGGTGAGTGTTCCATCCAAAGCGAGCTCACCCAGGGTTATATAGGATTTTAAGGCATCGCGCGGGAGGAGGTCCATCTGCAGAAGAAGCCCAAGGGCAATCGGCAGGTCATAGTGACTACCTTCCTTTTGAAGATCAGCAGGCGATAGATTCACGGTGATGCGTTTTGCGGGTAGGGAGAGTCCCATGGCATGAAGCGCGCTTCGAATCCGTTCTTTAGATTCCGCAACGGCTTTATCGGGTAAGCCTACGATTTGAAAGCCTACAAGTCCTGATGAAAACTGAACTTGCACATCTACATTGATAACATCAAGGCCTTGAAACGCAACTGTTTGAACGCGACTAACCATATACCACCGTATTTTTAAATTTATTAAAGAGTGAAAATGTCTTTTCGTCAATAAAAATGAACGTGCCAGAAGACGTTAAGAAATAGAAGGAATAGGGGGGCGTTTAATGGATATGTGTTCGGATCGCATCAAAGGGCGAGCTGACGCTTATCATCTTTTTTGGTTCGTATACAATTGACTTAAAAAAATTTTTCTAAGGTTATGAAACACGCAAAAAAAAACCCGGGAAACCCCGGGTTTTTTCCTGTTATCAGCAAGATCAGATCTTGAGCATCAAACGAGCCGTGATGCGATGCATACGTGGCTTTGCAGTTGCAGATTCACGTGAACCAACAACAAGTGGAAGGTTCGCGTTTTGAACGTTTCCGCTTAGGCTGTTGAAGTGAGAGTACGTGTACTCAGCACCAACGTGGAACATGCGTGTTACTGGAACTTCAACACCCGCACCGATCAAGAAACCAGTCAAGCGCTTGTTAACAGAGATGTCAGCAAGAGCAGCTGGAGCACCACCAGGCGTATAAGATTTTTGACGCAATTGGAATTTTGTGGATTCAGCACCAATCTTGAGGTAAGGGATGAATGCATTGCGAACCGCAAAACCAATACGAAGAGCTGCATCAAATGAGTCTTTTGCTTTCAACTCAAGTGGGTCAGCTGCGTTAGCAGGAGCTACTTCGAGACGACGGTTTACTGTTCCTTTAATGTTGGAAGCAGACGCACCCAACTCAAGACCAAGTACGAAACCGTTCTTCATCACGAAATCATATCCGAGGAAGAAGCGACCGAAACCACCATCGCCACCAACATCACCGGATGTTGAGCGAAGAGTTGGGCCTGCACCACCACCGATTGCGGCAACTTGGCCGTAGTCTGTTTGTGAGGATGCTTTGAATGCACCATAACCACCACCAATACCGACTTTGAAACCGGAATGGCAAATGCTTGTGGATGCATGTGCTCCTGAAACAGCTAATGCTGCTCCGAGAAGCGTAGCTAGGTATACTTTTTTCATTTATCTCTCCTTAAAATTACACCTATGATTAAACTAATTATTTCATTGCCTGAATTTGAACTCTTACAAAGAATTCAGTCGCCATCTCTAATGTAAATTGATCTTCTGTTGGAAGTACGTTGTTACCAGTTTGGCGGTTATTAATAGCTGTCAATGCCACACGACGGTTACCAACGTTAACACCATCAACTGTGTTGCCGTCCTCAAAACGAGCGATACGACGGTATAGAATTCTCAAGCAAGAATCTTCACGAGCGAACGTGTTATCGTTTACGTCGCCAGCTACGATAGCTTGAGGAATCACTGCTGTACCAGCAGTAGCGGCAGCCACTGGATCATTAACGCTAAGGATTTCATAACGGTTCGCACTTCCATTAACGCCTGCAACAAAAAGACCAGCTCCTTGGAACATCGCGTTACCACCTTGGTTGTTAACGATAGAATCTGTCAAAGAGTTATAAGCAGCCATTGTACCTACTCTGTGAGCGATCGCATCAGAAGCATCAACGAGGTCAGCTGTCCAACCTTCAAAAGTACCTGCTGTGAAAGCGCGTGTTATAAGCTTAAAGTTATCTTTTACTGCTTGAAGTGTTGAATCACCAAGAAGCGCTGTAGCGCGTGCTGATACTGCATCGAGTGCGGAAGCTGTGTCAAGAGTTTGACCTGCACCAACACCGATTGCTGTGCGATACGCGCTGATGTTGTTATCAAATCTTGCTTCATCCCATCCATCATAAGCTGTTTTGCTGTATGATGCAGATGCTTGTACTGCGAACATGGAAACGATTGCACTAGTGAGTGCGAGTATTTTTTTCATTGTTATCCTCCCTTAGGGTTAATCACCACTACTTAAACTCATGTAAGTTTAAACTTCAACCGATAATAAGGGGGTATTGTTAATTTTTTGTTACTTGTGGCCCAAATGTCATACATGACAAACAAGCACAAAATACAAGGATTCATAGTGAAAGCATAGATGAGGGGTTGTGCAAAATCAACCCCTCTATTTTGTCATGTTAAATTTTAAGCGATTATCTCTGTAAAAAGCTCTTTGAGACGGGCTTTAATTGATTCACGTGCTTTATTTGCATCCAGTGCATGGTTGAGGGCCGCATGCACTTGGGTGTGATCGTCTAGAATAATGGACTCAAGACGTTCCGAGAGGATTGCATTCGCTTTGATCAATTTGGAGAAAAGCGCGCGTGGCAAGCGGTAGCAGACCACACTTGTCTCCGCTCTTAAATCAAGGACAGCAAGGGAACTTTTAATAAAGTAGAAAGAGCCCAACACAGCGCCTAATCCAAAATAACGGATGAGCTTTGATGCGTCGTCGTTTGTATTTTTTGTGCCTGTTTTTAGTTTGGCTCGAAGCGATACACTGCCTTCGGCGATGAGAAGAATATGATCATCGGGTCGGTCGTTTTCCATAAGGTTCGTGCCGGCTTGAAAGGTGACGGATGTTAAGGATTTGAATACTTCTTTTTTCTGTGTTGCATTCAAACCTTCAAAAAGTGGCATGTGATCAACGACAAGCTCTGGCGGTGTTGTTGGGTGAAGCTCTAAATTGTTTTGAGCGCGCTCTAAGCTATACGTGCCAAGCGCTTCAGATACGCCAATGCCATAGCGATGTAGCTGATTCACAACAGCGGTCATGACATCGCTTTTAATAAAGATGATCTCCAGAGGATCTTTTACAGTATAGACCACAAGATAACTAATACCGCCTTCTTCAAGTTTGTTGGCGGTTACATAGGCTTGCTCGGGGCGATGGGTGGTCATGCTATAGACGCCGTCTTTCAAAATGCGACACGCTCTCTCTAGGGGGATATCGTGATCCAGGGTGATCTCAAAATAGTCGAAAAAGAAGGGACCGGGACGGCTTAGGTTTTCAATGCGTTCATTCAATCGGCTATTGGGAATTGTGATCGTTGTATTAAAAAGGCTTAAAAAAGTTGTGGAACGCCAGCCAATCTTTTTTACCTGAAGATAGCTTTTTTCTTCAAATTTAAGCCAGTCACCCTCATCAAAGTGTCGCTCCACATCCTGGGTAAGCCCTGAAAAGAAATCGACCACAATGCCTTGCACTGAAATGGCAAAGCCGGCACCGACAAGTCCGCTAAACGTTGCAACGCTTAAAAAAGGTTGTGCGTAGATATAGACAACAATGGTGGTGACAGCAATAAAGGCAAGCGTGAGGATGACGAGATGCTTAAGCCAGCGGGGTAGAGGTTTTCCGCGACTTGTCTCGAGTGGAAAAAATACGCAAATTTCAAAGAGACGTAACACTAAGAAAGCCGAGACGATAACCATAATCGACTCAATAATATGCATCATGCTCGTGTCCATCTGAAAGGTATGCAGCACAAAATAAAGCAGTGCATTGATCACAACGCCCGCAAACAACAAAACAAAAGCCTTAAAAAAATCAAAATGACGATCCATCACATTTCCCCTTAAATATATGATCAGTATCGTCGATTCAGCTAAATAAATCGTTAATGACCTTAATTAAGAATTTATTCGAGGTAAGGCGTGTTTTTGGCGATAATGAGCGGGCGTATGGCGTTGTAGAGTTTTGGGTGATTGTCATAATTAACCGTAAGATCAATCGCTAGATAATGATCTTCGTCATTTAGGCCAGCCAGATGTTGTAAAAGAACGGAATAGGTTGAAATGCTATCGACGCTGCCAGATTCATCAACAATCAGAAGAGGCGGGCTGTTTTCATAAGCTTTAACGCGCGTCTTGAAAGGGAAGAGCTGCCAATGCTCAACCTCACCTTGAGCAACGGCTTGAAGAATGATGTCTTCTAAGATTGCTTCCTTACCTTTGCGGATGGGATAGTAACGCGCGAGCTTTCGATCATAAAGGCGTTTGGACATCTCTATGCAATTATAAAGCGCTGTATGCTTTGGGATTTTTGTAATGACATCGGTGGTTAAGGTTGCAAGGTCGCGCAAATGCATCCAAAGATCCACATCCGTCAATACTTTATAAGTAGGGAAGGCTTGGGTCAAAAACGCTTCTGCAGAAAGGGCACCTGTACGCAAGTAATGTGCTTTTTCCAAAAAGTGGCTGAGCGTTTTATTGATAGAAAGCCCGCTTTTTTCTATGAGAGGGCGTTCTTCCATCCATGCTTTCGTTAGGTAATGCAGTAAAAAGGCCAACGTTGATTCAATGACTTCTTTCTTTGGGTGACGATAGACATTGTAAGTCATCATACGGCGGCAGAGGAGGAAGTGTTCTACAGCGCGCCAGCCTTTGCGTCGCACGCCCATAGCGTTTTGACCCGTGTTAGGATCTTTCACCACAGTCAAATGTTTCAAAATCCATTGGATGTCCGCTTTGCCATAAAGAACGCCGCAAAAGTGACTGTCTCGAAGCAGATAGTCAAGACGATCCGCATCCAATTGAGAGGAGACGATAGATGCTTCAAGGGTTTGCGTTGTGGAATCTTTATGAGAAATGAGCGATTCAAGCCGTGTGCGATCGATGCCATGATCTCTAAACACAGCATCAAAATCATTCAAAAAATAAGGTGTCCAACGTTCATGTCGTATAAGTTGACCACTTTGATCGACCAAGAATCGCTCAAATGCATGTGAAAAAGGCCCATGCCCGATATCGTGCAGAAGGGTTGCTGCTAAAACATGTTTTTTTTGTAAAGTGTCAAGCGCTAGTTGCTCTGACATTTGATTGGCCACATAGCAGGCGCCAAGGCAGTGATTGAACCTGGTGTGTACGGCAGATGGAAAAACCAGATCGGTCATGCCGAGCTGTTTGATGTGTCGAAGTCTTTGAAACGTGTCGTGGTCGATGATGTCTTTTAGAACGTCTCTAAGCATGCCTGAAAAACTCATCACGCCATGGACGGGGTCATTCAATACAGAAAAGGTCTCTAAGGAAGGTGTAGAGGCAGATCCAAAATCCATCATGTTTCCCCTTAAGTTTCTCTGGCGAAGTCAGAGAACTAGAACTAATATACGTTCATACTTTATGAAGCGAGAGAAGGGAAGGTTTTTTTTATGATGAAGTCAGAGCGCCGTTATAACGAAAACCCGACCTCTATCCTGAAATTGAGCCGCTCAAAATTGGATCTATTTGTGCGCTGTCCTCGATGTTTTTATTTGGATGTCCGCTTAGGCGTTAAACAGCCGCCAGGATTTCCTTTTTCACTCAACAACGCGGTCGATCATATGCTTAAAAAAGAATTCGACCAATATCGAAAGCAAGGCATACCGCATCCTTACATGAAACAATTGGACGTTGAGGCTATCCCTTTTGCCCATAATCATTTGGATTTTTGGAGAGATCCTTTAAGAGGAGGTATTTCTAAAATACATGCTGAATCGCGTATTGAACTCTACGGTGGTGTGGATGATCTGTGGGTGACGCGGGAGGGAGAGCTTATTATTGTTGATTACAAGGCGACATCTAAAGAAAAAGAAGTAACGCTCGATGAGCCTTGGCAAGATGGTTATCGACGCCAGGCCGATGTTTATGCATGGCTTTTTCAGCAAAATGGATTTCCTGTCTATCCAAAAGCTTATTTTGTTTATTGTAATGGCCTCATGAGTCCTGATCGATTTGATAACCGATTGCTCTTTGATGTTAAGGTTTTGCCTTATGAGATTAAGTTGGATTGGATTGAAAAGGCACTCTATGATGCACGCGCGTGTCTGGAGATGCCTCAAGTACCCATGCTCTCTCCATCATGTGATTTTTGTAAATATGCGCTAAAACTCAAAGAAAAACACATCTTTGAGATAAGCTTTCCTCAAATGACCTTTGATTTTAAAGATTAAATAAGGCATGTGAAAATTTTTTGCATGATCACAACAATTATTCGAATCGTATAGACTTTTTTTACTAAATCAATGAGATAGTGTAGGACTTAAAACAATACGACGAGATTAAGAGATTAGCAAAGAATGATAACGGTAAGACGTGCTTCAGAACGCGGTTTGACAGACCTTAAGTGGCTAAAGAGCTACCATTCATTTTCATTTGGTGGTTATTACAACCCCCGTTTTATGGGGTATGAAAGCTTAAGGGTTTTTAATGAAGACTTTGTGAACGAAGGTGGCGGGTTTCCAGAGCATCAGCATGCTAACATGGAAATTTTTAGCTATGTTGTGTCAGGGGCACTTGAGCATAAAGATAATTTAGGCCAATCGATAATCATCCAAGAAAACTGTTTTCAACGTATGAGTGCTGGCACGGGCATCATGCATTCTGAATACAATCCGGATGAAAAACACCCCGTACATTTTCTACAATTTTGGGTGATGCCGCGTACGTTGAATACAAGTCCTTCCTATGAGCAAAAATATTTTAATCCCACACTAAGGCGTGGGCGTTTGCAACTCATTGCTTGTGAATCTGAAG
>JBQCDM010000194.1:0-2478 GCA_051961235.1 Nucleicultricaceae bacterium (SeqCode) | reverse complement strand
CACGACATTCATTGGTCAGGTAAATTGAATCTTTTTACTGTTGGCGCAATGGCTGACTACCATCCTTTCCAAAATGGATTTAGATTGTCTGCCGGTATTATGTACAATGGTAACAAGTTTGATCTTTCCGCAACGCCTGCACAAAACGTTACGATCAATGGTACTGTCTACACGCCAGCACAAGTCGGCACGATGAAAGGCACATTGGATTTCCGTAAAATAGCTCCATACATTGGTTTTGGATATGACGGCGCATTAACATCAAATGGCGCTTTGAGCTTTAACGCGGAAGTGGGTGTGTTGTTCCAAGGATCGCCACGCGCATCCGTATCAGCAAGCGGCTTGTTAGGAGCTCAACAAGCTTTATTGAACAACATTAAGGCTGAAGCTCAACATGCAACAAATAAAGGCTGGGTACGCTATTATCCAGTAGTGTCAGTTGGTTTCAAATACCGCTTCTAATTGTCATTATAGGGTTGCTAGATACCTTCTAGCAGCCCTATTTTCTTCTCCTACTATTTTCCTTTATTGATTAGCGTCTCTCCTTGAATACAAAACACCATCTCCTATGCCCTTAAATGCTGCCCAAATCTCTTGGCTTTAATGCTCTAAGCAACAGCCTAAACCTCTCCTTCATTTTCATGCATGACAATGCCTAGAGATGACATCAAATTTCCATATGTCTGAATTGGAACCATGACATTCTCTTTAATCAGCGCGTCCAATGAATCCAAAGGCACAACTGCTCTATAAATGAATCGTTCCTTCGTTTGAGTATTTTCTCCCTCTCCAATAATAACGCGGCCGTTTTCATTGCACTTAACAACGCTTAAAATCTTTTGGTGCGGCGATAAAACACCAAACGCTTTTAATATTTCTTTGAGTCTGCCTATTCCTGCATCCTCTCTATAAGCCAGAAGTTCGTTTCCTTCCCCGCCTTCCCCATAAAGAATAGCACCAGATTCGCTTGCACAAGTGACTTTACTAAAAATTGGTGCGCCTTGAAGAATATCCAGAGTTTGCTTTTCGCTGCCTCTTTTAAAGATTTTCGGTTTCCCTAATTGAGCATAGCGCCGCATGCCATAAAACTCGGTCCCATCATGATTGAGCGTCGTCCAACCCATATCTTCATTACCATCCTTTAAACTTTCTACAGTCACTGGCGCGTCTGCTCTCTTAAAAGCCGCTCTTTCTGTGAAAAATTTATTTAAATGCCCCTGGCGTGTTGGATACACCATGGCACGTCCGGCTAGTGTTGAGAGGTCGTGAGAGACCACATCCGACTGAAACCAGTTCATATGTTGAATGTCCACATCATCTTCTTTAGCGACTCTTTTAAATATGGTGCTATCGTGATCAACGTCTTCAAAGGTTCTTTTTAAGATAACAACAGGACGTCCATAATCATCACTTTCATTATATTCAATAACCCCTGTTTCATATGAAAAGGTCCTTAAAAACTCATAACTCCCATCTTCTCTCTCTTCCCTTGCATAAGCGCGCATTAATGCACCGTTTTCTCCACTCAATAAAAGGCTACAAACTTGGCTTTCTTGTCGTCCTTTATAAAGCTTTACATGTCCGGGGCTTGTCACTTCAGGTGGTAAGATCACATCTGTTAAAAGTCGACCCTGTCGCATAACCAAATTGTTTTGATATCCAAGTTCATGAGCTCGCAAAGCGTCTCTCTTAAGTGTCTCATACGTTGCAATCATCCTAAAAGAAGGACGATTCATAAACACCACAAACTCATAAGGTGTTAGATGATAGTCCTCTGGAGAATTGGGCGAAAGTCTCAACAGATGGGGGATCAAAACAGGATGAGAGCGAGAAATAAGCGCCCAAGCAGGCGAAATTGTTTGCAAGCGAAGATTATCCACGACGTTTAAAAAAGAAATAATTGTCTCCCAAATTTCTGACGGCATCCACTGAGGAAGAGGCTCTAAAGTCCTTGAAAACCTAAGCCCTCCATAATCATCTGCGTCTTCCACCTGATGATCAAACAATAAGGGAGCTCCTGAAGATGCTTTAGAGAAATTGGGTAAATCTGGCGTTCCTAAAGGCATGTCTCTGATTTTTTGAACCTTTAATGCATGCCCTTCTTGAGTCAAAACGCGACTGAACTCGCTATCATATTGTGATGCGTACGCGAAAACTAAACCCGTGGATTCACTTGCATCGGATTGAGCTGAAAAAGAAGGAGATCGGCGTAGCTCACTTTTTGGAGCATCGGCCTGAATTTCAGCATCATGCAATTTATTTTCATGTGCCGCCTCCAGATAAGAAGAATTAAAAACAATACTCAATAAAAATAGAACCGCATAGCGATAAGGCATAATATACTTTTTCTCCAAAATAGTTTTACAATTTATTTAGAAGGCTTGAAAATTAACTAAGAAATTTTTGAAGATAACAAGAATTTCACAAAACGAATCAATACAATTAAATGCGCAGAATCATTATATATTTCCTGTTATT
>JBQCDM010000193.1:0-3234 GCA_051961235.1 Nucleicultricaceae bacterium (SeqCode) | reverse complement strand
CCATGTCTCGCAAATCGCCAATGCTATTCTCTCCACGTATGTTCTGTTCACGGTTCTTTGCGGCATACTCCTATGGCTTGCAGGCATGAATATTTTGGATGCTGTGTGCCACGCGCTTTCAACCATTTCAACTGGTGGATTTTCCACCGTGAGTGCTTCCGTTGCCTCCTTTGATAATCCACTTATTGAAATCATTTTGATTGTTTTCATGCTCATAGGTGGTATTACCCTCATCCTCTTTGTAAAACTTTTCCAAGGGGATTTTAGATCGCTTTTTAAGGATAGTCAGGTGCGCGTATTTTTAGCCATCGCAGCATTCTCCTCCCTCGCTCTTGCTTTGTGGCGTTACAATGAAGGCGTTCCTTTTATGCTAGCGCTTAGAGAATCTGCCTTCAACGCCGTATCCGTTCTCACCACAACTGGTTATAGCTCCGCTGATTATCATCTTTGGGGGAGTTTTCCTGTGATGATCTTTTTCATGCTTATGATGTTAGGCGGATGTACCGGATCAACCTCAGGGGGCATTAAAATTTTTCGTTATCAGATTATGTTCTCCGTTGCGCGCTCTCAATTTGCGCAGCTCCGTCGCCCGCATGGAATCTTCTTACCCACATATAACCATACCCCCATACCCGAAGGCATCTTCACGTCAGTCTTCACGTTTTTTGCGCTCTTTGTTATTTGCGTTGGCCTTATGGCGATTGCCTTATCATTTTATGATCTAGATTTTATTACAGCAACATCGGCCGCCGTTGCAGCCCTCAACAACATAGGCCCAGGACTTGGATATATCATCGGTCCTGATACGACTTATAGTTTCTTACCCGATAGTGCTAAATGGATTTTAATGATTGGTATGATTCTTGGGAGACTTGAATATGTAACAATTATCATACTCTTGTCCCCCGGTTTTTGGAGAGATTAAGAATTCTTATTTTTTCTTCTCATAAATGATGGGATATCAAGCACATCATTATCAGTTGCTATCCCTGGCTTGTTTGAACGCCCTGGATGCATTTCTGCACGTGCTGAGTAATTTGTATATCCATCATCTTCGTCTTCTTCATCAAGGTGACTATTGCCCTTAAGACGATCTGCAAAGCGGCCAAAGAAACCCTTCTTTTTTTGACGCGGTTCTTGAATGTCATTAAAGAAATCTTCTTGATGCTCTACAAATAAATCTTGCTCTACTGCATTATCTTCAGCAACAGGATCAAGCGCCATCGATACATGATCCTCTGATTCTTGCATCTCAAGAGGCGTGTCTTGTACACTAGGTTCCTCAACCTTTGTCTCGACAACAGGTGTCTCTTCTTCACGCTTTAGAGCTGTTTTTTCTTTCAGAGATTCAAAAGCATCAAACGTATCACTCACAAGCTTTGAGCGTGACATCCAAGTTTTTGTAAATCCCTTTGCAGCATCAATACCCGTTGCAACAACAGACACACGAATCTTTCCATTCAATGCTTCATCAAATGTTGAACCAAAGATAATGTTGGCATCAGGATCAACCTCTTCACGAATGCGGTTAGCCGATTCATCCACCTCAAAGAGTGTCATATCGCTACCACCAGTAATGTTAATGAGAACGCCTCGAGCGCCCTTCATAGAAACATCGTCTAGGAGAGGATTCGAGATCGCGGCCTCAGCCGCAAGGATGGCGCGATTGTCACCTTCAGACTCACCCGTTCCCATCATTGCCTTGCCCATTTCCCCCATCACAGCACGAATGTCTGCAAAATCAAGATTAATAAGGCCTGGCATCATCATAAGGTCTGTGACACCACGCACACCTGAATACAAAACATCGTCAGCCATTTTAAAGGCATCCGCAAATGTAGTCTTTTCATTAGCGACGCGGAAAAGATTTTGGTTGGGGATCACGATCAAGGTATCAACATATTGTTGCAAATCCTCGATGCCTTTTTCAGCAGTCTTCATACGATGGTTGCCTTCAAAATTAAAAGGCTTTGTGACCACAGCAACGGTTAAAATACCCATCTCTCGTGCATATTGAGCAATAACGGGCGCAGCACCTGTTCCAGTACCACCACCCATACCGGCTGTAATGAAAACCATGTTACTGCCGCTAATCTCTTTCATCAACTCTTCAAGGGATTCCTCAGCAGCAGCTCGTCCAACCTCAGGACGAGATCCAGCACCGAGCCCTTGTGTAATATTCATTCCTAACTTAATGCGACGCTTTGTAAGAGATTGGCCAAGTGATTGCATATCCGTGTTACAAACCACAAAGTCAACGCCCTGCAGCTGTAGACGAATCATATTATTAACGGCATTTCCACCAGCACCACCAACACCCACAACCGTAATTTTAGGCTTGAGCTCCATATCAGGCACTGGTTCTGCTTTTGTAACAGTGACAAATGGCTCAGGAGCTACCTCTAAGGGGGCAGAAATAGTTGAAACAAAGGCATTATCAAGTGCTTTATCTTGATTTTTAGCCTCTTTTAGTGATTTTTCCACTTTTTCTTCAAGAGTAACGACACTGGAAGTTTCAATCGTTTCATCTACAAATTCAACTTCATCTGATGTTTTGCTAAGAGAAGTGGGGGAACGCGTCATATCAATCTCCGAATATTTTCCTAATATTTACACATAATACTATAAATTATCTTTTAACCAAGAACCAATCCTCCCTAAAAAGGATATGTTATCATTTTTAGGTTTTTTTTGTGATCCATAAGCTATTTTTTGCTCTTTTTTTGCAAGAGAAATAAGACCCGCGCATGTTGCAAATGATGCAGTTCTTACGCGCTCATCAATCCCTTGGACATGGATGGGTTTTGCGAGCCTTGTATGCTTATCTAAAATCATACTCGCCAGCTCTCTCACACCTGTCAGCTGACTTGCGCCCCCTGTTAAAACAAGTCGTTTACTAATTTTTGAAAGATCTGGAATTGTTTTGAGCTTTTCTCTAACCAGCTCAAATGTTTCTTCTATACGTGGGCGAATAATGCGCACCAACTCAGATTTATTAACCTGAACACCTTTATTCACATCATCTTCACCAATCTGTGGAACACGAATACCTGTGCGTTCTTCTGCTGATGATAAAGGCGAGACCATAGCACTTCCATAGAGAATCTTTACACGCTCAGCATGATTGAGCGGTGTTGAGAGTCCACGCGCCAGATCATTCGTCACGTGCGATCCGCCTACGTTAATGTGATCTATATGATGTAATTTACCTTCATAAAAAATAGCAATAGATGT
>JBQCDM010000192.1:0-5647 GCA_051961235.1 Nucleicultricaceae bacterium (SeqCode) | reverse complement strand
GGATATTCACACACTCCAAGCATTGGGAGTAGACTTTATCACCACAGATTTTCCCAATATTGCTTTGAAGAAAAATCTTTAAGGATTGTCGTCATCACTTTTCTCATCAACATCACTATCGGTATCGTCTGATGAAAAGATTTTGCGAATTAATCCCGGTGCAAACGCTGAAAGCGGATTGACTTGAATCTCTGGTTTTTCGTAAACCCCTGTGATGGTATAAGTCACACCAAAGAGCCCTTCATCTTTACCACCTGTAATTACTTCTCCTAAAAGAGGGATCTTGGCAATGAGTGTATTGAGAAAATAAGCAGGTATAACGCTACCATGTAGCTTCAGCTCTTTTGTTTTTGTTGCAATGTTCCCAGAGACCGTAAGCCCCAACGATGATCCCTTCGCTCGACCATCGGTGATCACAATACTATCCGGTTTGTATTTAAATCGCGCACTAAAGGACGAGAAGGGCATGCCCTTGTCTGACAAAAGATCCATAAAGTCTGTTGGAAAAGCAAGCGACAAGAGTTGCCCCAATACGGGCGGATCTTTCAAGCTAAAATCATAAATTTTAAAGCGTCCGTTCCATGCGCTTTTTGGCTGATTATCATGCGTTGCTTTAATGGCCAAGCGACCCCGCAACAATCGATCCGAAATCCCAAGCGACTGCATTAATTCACCAAAATGATTGGTTGTCATTTCAAAGACGCGTTCGCGTGCATTTGGCGCATTAATAACAACGAAGAGCGCCCTGGGCGTTTGGGCTATCGAAAAATATCCGCGCATATTTAATTGACGAACCAAACCATCCGCCATAGACATCTTCAATTCTACCTTTTTAAGCGGACGTTCTCCCAATACATAAAGCTCATCGAGCTTCACATTCGCATCAAAATTCTCCTTAAAGTTTTGCGCGTCTGCATCCTGTTCTAGTTGATCCAAAATCGACTCAAGATCCAATATTCCACCATCAATGGTTAATTGATAAGTCTTATTTTTTTTCAATTTGAACTTAGGCTTGATCTTCGTCTTTCCAAGTTTAAAGGAATCAACGTTAATTTTATTAGGCAGCACTTGTCCAGGTATAAACTCGGCAGAACCATGAAGTGCAATCATATCGCCTGCTACACACTCAAACTGTTTAATTTCAGACAATTGATCTTGCTTAAATAGCGCTCCCACCGCAACATGACCGGGAACACCTTTTTCTTTTGAAACACCAAAGACTCTCATGTACACAGGATCTGTCTTCATTTTGAGTTGAAGATTAGCCGAATGAGTAAAATCGTCATACACCAAATGAAGAGGTGATGCCCCCTCAAAGGCGCCTATCTTCTCTAACCCTAAATATGCCCATAGTTTTGCATCAAAATCACACGTGACGTCCAGTTTGTTTTTAAGCTCCTCGGAAGCCAAAAAATTACGTTGCCAAGTGATATGAGCCTTCGATTGATTGAGTAAAGAATCTCCTTTAAGCAACAAACGATTTTGATTCACGAGAATAGAAAAATCGCCAGCACTGAGGTTAATGGGTAATATTTGAATGGGCGCCTCAAAACGCACATGCTGCAATATAGTTTTGATATCTACTTTCACCTGCTTTAGCGTCACAGTCGTCTCGAGGGGAAAATCCAATTTAAGGTGTGTTTTGCTATAACCTTGCGCCGTATCTGTTTTCAGTTTCATCTCGCTTGCGTAGCGTAAGGGCTCAAAATCAATAAGTTCAAGCGCACTTCTAAAGCTTCCTTCAAGATTGAGATCAATCGCAATATCCTGATCGCGTTCATCCATTTTCGTGATAAGAATATCGCCCTTGGTAATTTTTTGCCCATGACACTCGCCCTTTTGCATCAGAATACGGAAATTTTTCTGATCATAAAGTGCTTGCCCAGAAACATTTGTTGCATGAGGCATGCCTGTTAAATAATCGACGCTTGCACCCGCAATATCAATTTTACCATCTAATCGCTCTAGGGTTACCTGAAGATCGTGGAAAGGGTCTATGATACGCCCTTTTATATTAAGATCAGCATAGGGCACTTTCCCCACCTTAATATTGCGCGTTACCCAATCACGTGGAACAGATGCTAAACCTAATGGCCAAAGATGCTGTAATTCCTTCAACAACACCCCACGCGCTTCTGCTGTTAATGAAAAGTCAAGTTCGCGTCCATTGTCTAGGCCGCCCCCTTCACCACGCACCATAACCGCACTCTCTCCCACCTTAAAAGAAAGGTTATTGAGCTGTGCTCTTCCTTCTTTGTATGTCGCTTCTAAATTGACATCTTCCAATGCGAGGTTTTTATTAAAAAATGTGGGAGATTCAATAGCGCCACTCTGTCCCTTAAGCACCACATGCGCATGTTGAAGCCCTTTATGAGCCAACCACCCTAGTTGAACGTCTCCCGACGTTTGGATGCGATAAAGGTCTGCCTTTTTTTGACCATTTTCGAGAGGCCTTTGATACACCAAAGGCAACCCTTCATAGGCAAGAGCAATCTGCCAAAGCTTCTCTTCTCGATCAAATGCGGCATCAAGATTGAGAACCACCCCATTGCTTTGAAGCGCCAAGACAATCTTCGTTTTTGGATGATCACGCGACACGGTTAAATTGGTACGGCTCTCTTTTAAAAATGAAAGAGAATCCGGTAACCCTTCAATATGTGTTTCGGCATTCGTGATATGGATATTTTTAATCAGAAGCAGCGATTTTGGATGATTCAAAAAGGAAAGCAGAGATTCTAGTATCTCTATTTTTGCGTCCTCATTGGATAACGCTGCCTGATCAGCCTTTTGCCCTGCATCTATACTAATTTTGGGTTCAAACACATCAAGATTCGATGGGATGAGTTGACCTTGAAGCAAAAGTAGTGGATTCAACTTAATATGCGCCTTTGGCACCTCAGCCCTGATCGCAGAAAGGTTCGGGTCAGTTATTTTTAGATTTTGAACGCTGATATAAAAAGGCTTGTTAATTTTTTTCCAGCGAAGCACAGCATGATCAAAATCCACATCAATGCCGCCTAACATATCGGATAGTTTTTCACGAATATACGGCTTGTAATCATCTAAAATGAGAGGAGTATTTGAAATTTTATAAAAAAGCGCACCTGCACCAACAGATGCAAGCAAAACAAGAAAGAGGCTCACTTTCATTAAAATGAGCAAGCTTTTTTTAAAAACGTTGATCATCACACCAGCTTGACTATACTAACCTTAACTTTATGGTTTTAAGAGGAAAAAAAACATGACCCTACAAGTTGGCGACCTTGCCCCACATTTTTCGCTGCCTTCAGATAGTGATTCTAACGTCAGCCTCACTGATTTTAAAGGCCAAAATGTCATTCTCTATTTTTATCCAAAAGACGACACCCCTGGATGCACGCTTGAAGCCTGTGGCTTTACAGAAAGCCAAGAAGCCATAAAGTCTTTGAACGCTGTCATTTTGGGTGTGTCAAAAGATAGCGTTGCCTCACACAAAAAATTTAAGGAAAAACACCAAATCACTTTTCCGCTCTTATCCGATGTGGATGGAACGCTTTGTGAGGCTTATGGCACATGGACTGAAAAATCCATGTATGGGAAGAAATATATGGGTATTGACCGCTCAACATTCTTGATTGATGGTACTGGTACCCTTCGCGCAATCTGGCGTGGTGTTAAAGTACCAGGCCATATATCCGCCGTTATAGAAGCCCTCAAAGACCTTTAAACATAGAAAAAACCCCGCATCAGCGGGGTTTTTCGCCTATTTTCATCACTTTTACTTAATTTCAAGGTTATAGTGTCCAAGCACATTATTAACGGCAACTTTATTTTGAGGACTATGTCCAGCCATATCCACCAAAGTTTTCCTCATACCTTCCATATAATTTGCAAGACTCATTGCGGCTTTAGGTTCTACGCCTTTAAAGACATCACCTGAAATTTGGCCGATAAAGCCATCAACATTTTGCATTACTGTTACTAAATTACTTAAATCATCCTTAATTTTTTCAACATTGTGATTGGGAAAAATATTTTTAAGGTGCATATTAAGAGTACCAGCTTGTATTTTTTTCTGAGCTATTTCTGTCCGCACATCACCTTTCGCCTTACCTGCAATTTTACCACTTTTTTTCATTGCCTCAAGACCAAGTCCAAGATTATCGACTGCATCTTCCAAACTCTGCGTATCATCTGCCTTTGCAAGAGGTATATTTGCTGCAGGAAATTCCGCATTCAGTTGCGTGATAAGGTTGTTAATTTTTGCTTCAAGTCCAGCATTTTCTTTACCAACGGCACCTTTAAGCTCAACTTGTTTTACAGCTGCTACTGCTTTTTGTTCTTCTGCAATACGTTGTTGTTCAGCTGCTTTCTGCTCAGCTACATGCTTTTGATTTTGCTCAAGCAGTATTTGTCCCATAGTTTTACTCGCGATCGCGGAGGATACCATTACTGGCGCTATAAATGCTGTCATCACACCCAGCATTAAAATTTTTTTCATAGACATTGTTACCACCTTTTATTGAAATTATACAATTCTATTCTTTCAAAAAAACATTAATTTTCCGTTAGGAGACGGGTTTGACTGATATTAAGAGTCAAAGAAAATTGAATTCCGGATATTTTCAATATTTTCGAATATCCTAATCTAGAGTAAAATTAAGTCTTAAAGTTAATGGATGGTGTTTTACGTGTTATGCATGACGTTATAATTTACAAACCTTCAAAAACAGCGATGCAATCAGGGCGCGCTAAAACTAAGCAATGGATTTTGTCATCCATGCCCGCAAAACAAAAATATGTGGACCCCTTGATGCATTGGACAGGTGCTATTGCTGAACCTGGCATAACCAAGCTCTCTTTTGCAACGCTTGAAGAAGCCATTGCGTTTGCCGTTGCTCGCAAATGGACGTATCAGGTTTTGACACCCCATACAGCAGAGCCTAAGCCCAAAAGCTATGCGTCAAACTTTCTCTCGCCAAAATTTTAAAACATCTTTGATGAATTTTGGGTTTACGTTTTAAAAAATGTGGTTTAAATTGCCCCAAAATGCGCTCTTAGCTCAGTTGGATAGAGCAACAGCCTTCTAAGCTGTGGGTCGCAGGTTCGAATCCTGCAGAGCGCGCCATTCCACTTCTCTCCTTACGCAATAATATCGGGCAATAAAATACTTTTGATTTTTGTAATTTGGTCTTTAAGGAGGAGCTTTCTTTTCTTCAATCGCTTGATAGCCAACTGATCAACAATCGCTTCACGCATCATCTTTCGAATAACATCATCTAGATCACGATGTTCCTTCAGCAATTTTCCTAGCTGCTTTTTCATGATTTCTTGCTGATCCATGATGGATTTCACTACCTCAATGATTCATTTCATTTTCTCTAGCATTATCTTATCACTTTCACAATCTTTAGTTAAGTGTGCTTGCAGAAATATTTGAAACTGTTATAAGGTTTGCTCGTATACCTCAGAAAATAAAGATGATGTGCATGAAAAAAATTGGAATATTAACAAGTGGCGGTGACTGTGCAGGATTAAATGCTGTGCTTCATGCCGTTACATGTCGCGCTATTCACGGCTATGGCTGGGAAGTTTATGGCATCCGACAAGGCACCTTAGGGTTGCTCCGACGTCCAATCGAAGCAGAACGGTTAACGGAAAATTCTTT
>JBQCDM010000191.1:0-2312 GCA_051961235.1 Nucleicultricaceae bacterium (SeqCode) | reverse complement strand
CTGGAAGTGATTGAGAATTTGCCTTGCAAAGAACTTGTTGACCATTTTCGTGACATCAAACTTGCTGTGCGCGGTAACAACAGCAAATCACAAAAATAAAAATGGCTACGGCAACTGCAACTCAAATAATCAACAATTTTAATGAAGGACCAAAAATTGACTTTGTTGTAAACGCGACTGGAATGACCATTTTTTCATCATATTTTAACACACCACGCTTTGTACCTTGGGACCTGCCTGGACGCTGCACGCGCTGCAAGAGCACCACCGTCGAAGTTGATTATGTACTTCAACCAAATGGCGTAACCATCATTTGCACTCGATTAAAGCAGCAAATCTATCTTCCGTTTGATGAGGGAGCAAAATGGTCGGACGGCTCGCGTATTCGTATTCGCTCGCGCAACAAAGTGCTAACTATTCCATTGCAGATGGAAGGAATGCTGCAGTCGAATGGTACACAGTTTTTCAAAACACTTTTGTTTAAATTTTAGATGTGGCACAAATGAACTATTTGGAGCCTGCTGCCTATGAGGAAGTGCAATCCATTCCAATGCCTCAAAATGGTGTTCAACAGAACCAGCAGCCACAGCAGTATACCCAAGTGCATTCCAATTTTACACCACTTTATTGATTGGTTGATCTCCTTTTCATCATATTTGTTTTTTCAATTTTTCGTACCACACCGCTTTTACTGTGGCAGTATTTCACTTATTTTTGTATGCTATTTTATTTGTGGAAATAAAAATGGAGTTGCCGACTTTTGATGAAAATCAATTCAAATTTCCTATCCCCTCTGGCATTGTGGTATCAGGCCCCTCTGGCAGTGGAAAGACAGAGTTGGTACTAAGACTGTTGCGCGCAGATCCAGATATGTTTGAGCCAGCACCTAAAGCAATTGTGTGGGCGTATGGAGAATATAGTGCATTGATCCCAAAGTTGGAGCGCATGGGTTATATAGTGCATGCTGGTTCACCATCTGACGAATTTTTGAAGATGGTCCCTACCCCCTTTCTTATTGTCTTTGACGACATGCAAGGAGACATGGATGCAAAACGATTGGCCGAACTATACACCAAAAAGTCTCATCATAATAACTTTACGGTTATTTTCCTTGCGCAAAATTTATTTGACAAGATAATGCGCACTCCCCGCTCCAATGCACAGTACTTGATTCTGATGCGTGCACCTAACGATATGTTGTCAGTTAGGAATTTGGCCCACCAGATATTCCCTAGAGAGGGGCCATTTTTCTTGAATGCCTATAAACAAGCTTGTGCTCAACCATTTGGATATTTATTGGTATGTTTATTTGTTTTTATTTTTTTATTAAATCACTTCATATTTAAAAAGGTATCGCTGCACGCAAGTACACCCGAAATATTAAAATTGCGTACAAATATATTTCCTGGAGAGGAGGGCATTGTGTTTGCTCCAAAGAATGCGCACTTATAAACGTCGAGAAGCTCAACCAGTCGGACAACGCATTCTCTCCAATTATTCATTCCTTAAACGCCTTTGCCATACGCGTTCGGACCGTAAAAGAACCAAGCTTTTGAGTGGTGCTAACACTGAAGAATTACTTGCAATTGTCGAAATCTGCTGCAATATTCTTCGCGGACAATTTCGTCTAAGTCGGCGTCAAACAGAAAAATTAGTTCCATTTGCTCCTACTGTACGCAAGCTTTCGCATGCTCGCTCAGAGAACGGCGCGAGACGTACAATTATTTCTACACAAACAGGGGGAGGACTATTTGCTAGTCTTTTAACGCCAGTATTAATCAGCGCCGCTCAACACCTCATTCAAAAAGTTGCAGATGGCAAATAAATTTGTTATTGTTCCAAAAGAGCTATATCAAGAGCTCATTGCCAATAATAAATCACCAACTGGTGCTGACTTGACAGATCTTGAACCTTTGCAAAGAGAGGCGACTGCTCTGCAAAACATCCAACATTCGCGAAAAAAGGCTCGCGCTAAAAATACTCTCTACCAGCAACAGCTGAGTCGATATTTACGCTTAAGAAAAAGAGCACAACAACGTCCGATCAAAGTCCGCCTAGAAAGCGGTGCGCCTGTTCTTATCAAACCACCAGCTGTAGATGATGTAATCCAAAAACCTTTATCCAATGAAGAAGTGCAACCTATTAAGACAGCTATACCAAATGAAGAAGGAGAATGGGAAGGAGTGAGCCCGCTAACCCCAAAGTTTCAACGTAATGAGAGTTTCAGCACACCAAAGTCCACACTTAGCAATAAAAGTTTGGATAACTCCGCTGAAACAAAGAGAACAAGAAATAAAAAAACAAATGAGGAC
>JBQCDM010000190.1:0-4428 GCA_051961235.1 Nucleicultricaceae bacterium (SeqCode) | reverse complement strand
CCTGATTTTAACTTGAAAGCTGTCGTGTCTAATAATATCGCAGATGGTTTTAAGAATATTTCTCTTGCTGATTCTGCCGGCAAGTGGAAAATTTTCTTCTTCTGGCCAAAGGATTTCACTTTTGTGTGTCCAACCGAAATTATTGGTTTTGGTGACATGAACGAAGAATTTAAAAATCGCAATGCTCAAGTATATGGTTTGAGCACTGACTCTGAATTTGTTCACCTCGCGTGGCGCAATGACAATCCTCAACTTAAAGATCTGCCCTTCCCTATGGTTTCAGATATCACACGTTCTTTGTCTGAAGCGCTTGGCATTCTTCATAAAACTGAGAAAGTATGCTTGCGTGCAACATTTATCGTTGATCCAGAAAATATCATTCGTCATGTCAACGTGAATGACCTAAGTGTCGGACTCAATCCTGAAGAAGTTTTAAGACTTCTTGATGCCTTCCAAACGGGAGAACTTTGTGGTTGCAGTTGGAAAAAAGGCGAGCCTGTTATTAAAGTAGCTTAAGGCCTCATTTTAAGAGATCATAAAAAAAAGCCCCAAATTAATGTTTGGGGCTTTTTCTTTATCGGGAATTCTTAAATGTTATTACCTGCTGTTTCAGTCTTCACAACAGCTGCCTCTCCAAAAACAGGCGCATAAGTGCCTTCGAACCAGTTGAGAAGCTCATTAAATTTCTGATGCCCAAAACCAAGCGTAAAGTTTTCTAACGTCAATGTCGGACAAAGGTCTGCATTCTTCAACAACCAAGCAATTTGATAAGCAAATTTGCGTGCGTTTTCGTACTTAAGCAGGTGGTTAGAATTGCTATACGCATGATTAGACTCATCGCCAATCGTAAATGTTACTAAAAATGCGCTGTCGCCAACACCATCCTCAGCTTCTTCTTTTATATCAGTAATTTTACGTGGCTGATTTTTTAGCTCAGGTTGATGATCAAAAGGAATGTGATGACCTATCATCGCATCATAATAGGATTCCCGATCAACAACTGCGTCGCTTAAGAAAGTAGTTTTCACATTTGCGCGTGCATTTTGCATCATGAAGTTAAACGCTTCTTGAGTAGTCATCTCTGCTTTTAGAAGATTTGATTTTTTGTATTGGGAAATCTCATGTAAAAGGGCAAAAAGTGCATTTCTTCCTTTCTTATATTCTGCAGTTTCTTTGCCGAATTTCTTAACGTTTGTCCAAAGAACACCTGCAACTTCTCTCATTTTATCCATATGAGCCTTATTTTCAGTTGCATCTGTGCTTGGTGCTAACCCTTGCAAATGTAAGATGTCATGATAATAAACAGAGGCCGGATCATCTATAAGATCTTCATGCACTGAACACACGTCTGTTGTTGATGCGCCTGCCAGATATATCCCTTGTATAAAAAGCTCGATATAATTCTCGAGAGAGTAAATGGGGCGTTCCTGGAAGAATGGAACCACGCTCATACCGCGTTTTGATACTTCAAGAAAGTTATATCTAAATTGGGTATTATGTTTGAGCCCTTTTCTAGCTTCTCGAAGTATCTGTGCAGCTTCAGAATCAGCTTCAACTTCATATTGACTCAATTGATCCTCAGCAGCTTCTAATCTTTCTTTTACGATTGTATTGGTCGCAAGATTGGTTTGATAGGTTTGTTTCCAAGGATTCAGCATATCGTCAATAAGTTCTGGATAAACATTCTTCAGCTCATCACCTAGATCCCTAAAAAGAGCAAGATCTTTAAAAAAATCAAACTTTAATTTAAAGTCTGGTTTTGAAATTACCATCAACTTGAGGGCATAAAAATTCAAATGGTCGAGCGTAAGCGCTTTTTTTTCAGCAAGTGCTCCTGCTTCTTTTTCCATTTCATTCAGAATTTTTTGCAGGTTATCGGTGGCACTAATTTTTCCTTTAAAAAAATTAATAGCCCTGGATAGCATTGGCCCATATTCATCAAGCGGTTGATCTAAATGGCCATGCGCTTGTACAAGGTTTTGCAGTTGAGCAACAAGTTCTTTTTGCGTGGGAAATTCTTGCGCGTGTTGTTTCTTGGATACCTGCTTTATATCATCCGTTGTCTCTCCCAACGCATCCGCAGAACGCTTTGACGCAAAAGCAGATTCAAAAGGAACAAGCATAAAAACACTTGCGCTCACCAACAATATTTTTGAAATATTTTTAAAATTCATTAATAACTCCAAACTATTTTTTTAATAAATATTAAAAATTTCCAATAAAATCAAATATTATAATTATCCATGCATTTTATATGAATTATTTATATATTTACATATTTTTGAATTTTTCTAACGAAGTAAGTCTTGCACTGTTATGGTCAACAACAGGGAATGGATAGGTTTGACCAAGAATGACATGGGCATTTTGAAGAACATCAATAGGCGCACACCAAGGCTTATGTATATGGCTGTTCGGCAATGCTGTGAGTTCAGGAATCCAACGTCTGATATAAGTTCCATCCGGATCAAATTTTTCTGCCTGTAATACAGGATTAAAGATCCTAAAATAGGGCGCTGCATCAACACCGGAACCTGCAACCCACTGCCAACTTATAGCATTATTTGCAAGATCGGCATCAACGAGTGTGTCCCAAAACCATTCCTCTCCTTTTCTCCAATGAATGCGTAAATGCTTTGTTAAAAAAGAAGCAACAATCATCCGCACACGATTGTGCATCCACCCCGTTCTCCAAAGCTCTCGCATACCAGCATCAACAATGGGATATCCCGTTTTCCCCATTTGCCATGCACGAAGAAGACCGTCCGTCTCTGTTTGCCAAGCAAAGTGATCAAATTTAGATTGAAAATTCTGTTCAGGCAAAGTGGGGAAATGGTAAAGTAAATGATAACAAAATTCTCGCCATCCAATCTCACTTAAAAATTTTTGGGCATTCTCTTTAAGATTTGAGTCAGATATAACAGCAGATTCAATCGCTTCTACCACAGCAGTAAGACTTACCTCTCCCCAATGCAAGTGAGGTGATAACTTGGATGTTCCATTCAATCCTGGCTTATCCCGATTATCCTTATAAGATCGAAGAGCAGTTGAAACAAAATGATTTAAGCGTAGACGTCCACCTTTCTCACCAGGATGCCATATATCCGTAAAACCATCAGCCCATTGTTGTTGAGGGCATAACGACCATACTTCAAGCGGATCAGAAGAGAGTTTCCCCTTGTAAAATGTAAAAGGAGTAGGTGTAAGAAGAGACCGCCTTTTATCCCATTCTCTTAGACATGCTTTCCAAAAGGGCGTAAATACCCGATAAGGTAAACCATTAGATGTTTGGATCTCCCATGGCTCAAAAAGCAAGTGACTATTGAAACTCTTAACCTCTTTATGCGCATCAACAAAAAAAGCTTTAAGGGCCGTATCTCGTTGAATGGCATAGGGTTCGTAGCATCGGCTCCAGTAAACAGAACAGGCTCCCGTTTCACGCATCACATCGTTCAAGATCTTTTGTGGAGAACCGCGCCGAAGATATAATTTTCCACCGATGCTTTCTAAAGAGTGTGCGAGTGATTGCAGACTATGATGCAACCACCAACGTGACGCAGAACCAAGCGACCAAATATTGGTTTCATCATCTTCTAGTATATAAAGTGGAATAATAGGACGGCCCGTCCTCGCCGCTTCAAAAAGCGCTGGATGATCAAGTAATCGAAGATCTCGTCTAAACCACACGATGATAGGCAAAAGATTTATCCCCTTAATTGTCCTTCTCGTGTCTTCTGCAACACCTAGGATTTAAAGTTTACTTTCTCGTCTGGATGCAAACCCCACACGTGATGTGCTTGTATCCACCCTTTCATTTTATTCACCTTTACTTGGCACCAATTTTGGCGGCAACGTTTAAGCTGGGCAATAACACCTACCTTAAGAAGAGCAATAGCCTTAGACGAAGAACTATCAGAGCGCCGCATCACCGCATCTTCATTAATAATGGCAATGGTACGATTTTTGGAAGCCATGGTCTGATGAACCCAACCTTCCGTCCCTTCCATATCACGAATTTTGCGCCAAATTCCGAATTCACCAATCACTTCCACCGGTAAATTTTGACGCACATAAATCCATTCAATGGGATATTCCGTACCAGGCCCAACCCGCATATTCACTTCAGCTGATCGAAGGCTAACAAATCGCGTTGTCTCTTGTGGGCTTTCTGCGAAAAGAAAGTTTACTCCCAAACTCAAGCACATGAGAAAAGAAAAAAGAACCACACGCGTTTTAAATAGGACTTTCATGAGCAACCCCTCAATTAATTTTTATTCACCACATGAGTCAACCCCGTTGAACCAAAGCCCCCACCTCGGCCATCACCAACGCTTGATTCCACATGCTGCCATTCCACTTGCGTGTATGAAGCGACAATCAATTGGGCAATACGCATGCCGCGTTCAATCTCGAATGATTCTTTGCCAT
>JBQCDM010000189.1:0-16242 GCA_051961235.1 Nucleicultricaceae bacterium (SeqCode) | reverse complement strand
CCCAATACAAATCACCATTAATGCGTGTGCCAGGAAATCCTGGTGGCAGTGAACCACTTGCAACCACATTATCCACTGTAAGCGGGGCATTAGCACTATCAAAAAACGCCAATTCACCTGTTTTAATGCGCGTAGCACCTGTGACAAGACGCGTCTTTTTCTGTTTATTAAATAAATCAAAGTTGGACAAACGCGTTAACGTATCCTTCAACTTGCTTGTGTCATAGTAACTCGTTGCAGCAGATGTTCCTTTTGCTTGAAATTGAGGTGGTGGAAACCAAGGTGTGAAGAAATTAGGTTGTCCAAACATCACAGCTTGCAATGACGCCATTTGATTATGCCACTTTTTAATAGCATCATTCATTGGCACCTTCGATGTGTCTAGAAATTCTGGCCATGTAATTTCATTCCAAAATTCTTCAAGTTTACCATAACGCGTTGCATCATCATTACCCGCAAGTACGCATGCGCTTAAAGCACCAATAGAAATACCGCAATAAACATCAGGCGTATATCCTGCTTCTTCCATCGCCTTATATGCGCCCAAGTGGTAAGCACCTCTAGCGCCGCCTCCTTGAAGCACAAGCACAACCCGATCAAACCCGTGATTTTTCCCAGCCATAATGGTCCCTCTTTCTTATTTACTCTATAGAATTCTATTAAAGTAACGATCAAGGGTTAAGGATCAGTTAACAAATTAAATGAGATGAGACATCTTTATAGGAAACTGTCCAATATCTATGAATTTAAATGGGGAAGAATTTTTTTGGCAAGCGCTTTTGCCTCATGAGGACTGACTGGAAAATTTTTAAATTGATTAGACAAACAAAAGGGAGGTGTCTCACGATTCTCTTCATGCTCAAAACGTGGGATCAGATGCCAGTGCATATGCGGAACAACATTTCCATAACAAGCATAATTCATTTTGTGCGGTAAAAAAGCTTTTTGCAACGCGGAGGACGCTGCCATCAGCTCTTTAAAAAATTGAGCCTGGTCGCTTGGGCTCAAGTCCATTGGCTCTACAACGTGTTCACGAAAAACTAAGACACAAGATCCATGAAAATATTGATGCTGTCCCACAATAAAATCACTAAGCGGAAAACGATGCACCAAAAATGCATCATCTCCATTACTCAATTGACGTCGATCACAAAATACGCACGACATTGTAACTATGCACGACGCTTCATTGTAAGAGCAAAAAAGACAGCCCCCACGAGTGATGCTATAATGAAAAGCAAAAATCCATAATCCCAACCATGGTTGTCAACGATATAGCCAATACCAATGCCTGACACCGCGGTTCCAATCGAGCCAAGAACGCCAATCACACCAGTTGCAACACCAATGGCACGCTTACTTGTAAAGTCAGCAACAGCAACCCCTGCAAGCACTTGTGGTCCATAAACCATAAAGCCAGCCATCATGAGAAGCAGTGCATCAAGAATCGCATGTCCCGCTGGAAGCAGCCACACTAACCCCAGAAAAAATGATAAGAAAATAAGGAATACCATACCGACAGGGCCGCGTCTTCCTTGGAAAATCTTGTCAGACAAGATTCCAGCGATCATGCCGCCAAAAAGACCCGCAATTTCAAAAGCTGCCAACTGCATTCCAGCGACAACGATTGTAACCGACTTATATTCTTTCAAAAACGTCGGTGCCCATGTAAAAATACCCATGCGTGGTATGTAAAGACACATATTGGCAAAGCCCATGTACCATACATATTTATTACGCAAAACAATTGACCATATTTCTTTTGAGGTAATACGTTGGTCCGAAGACTCCACACTCTCACCGTCGCCTTTATACTGCTCAACAGGCGGCAAGCCTACTTTTTTAGGCGTATCGCGCAAACGATCTAAAATGAAAAGCGCAAGAAGCAGCGCAAAAAGTGCTGGAACATAAAAAACAGAGCGCCATCCATAATTTAAAACAAGCCATCCACCCAACATGGAAATCGCAGCCGCACCAATCTGGTGAGAAGAAGCCCAAAGTGACCATTTGAAGCCAAGCTCTTTAGGGCTAAACCAATGGGTAATCATGCGTGCGCTTGGCGGCCAGCCCATCGACTGAAACCAAGAGTTCAGCACCCAAAATACCGCAAAAAAAGTAAACCCAGCGCCAAGTCCGCCCATGAATAAATTCATGAATGCCGATCCGACCAGACCAATGGTCATGAAATATCGTGCATTGGATCGATCACTAAAATAGCCATTGAGGAATTTTCCTGCTCCATAGACAACGGAGGCAATAGAAACAATAAGGCCAAGCTCTGTTTTTGAATAACCAAACTCTTCGCCTATTCCAGGCATTGCGAGTGAAAAGTTTTGGCGCACGAGATAATAAGCTGCATAACCAATAATGGTCGCATACATGATGCGAATACGCCAATATCTATAGTAATTCCGATCATACCCCGCTTCAGTCTCAGCTACTTTAGTTTCTGGATGATCGGTTGTGGTACGTATAACATTCGCAGTCGTCATGTATACCTCATGAACTAAAATTTATGGCTGAATCGTACTCAAATAAATCTACGTTGCAAACAAAATTCATGCAATTCTTTTTTTTCTTTTCACTTTTGTCAAGAATACTTACCTATTTCAGATACTTTTATCATGACCACGCCATGAAACGATGTTTATCTTTTGCAGGTAGCCGTTAAAAAAAAATAAATCACACATTATAAGGTCATAAAGTCAAATACAACTTTTTTGCAACAAATACTGTTCAACCTGACACATTTGTCTCACTTAACATGTCCTTCATAACGACAGGATTAAAGAACATCAACTGTTATTTTTTTCTAAGGTGATTGCAGAAGTGTAAAAAACACGATAGGAAATAACAAAGCTCATTAATTAAAGAGGTTCTCTTATGCCCAAAAATTTAGTTCTTGGACGATTTCCTGAAACTAGAATGCGCAGAACACGCCAATTTGATTGGTCACGTTCTTTAGTTGCAGAAACACACTTATCGCCAAGAGAACTGATTTGGTCTTTATTTGTAAGAGATGCGAATCTGCCACAAGAAGTATCAACACTGCCGGACGTCAAGCGTCACACGGTTGATGAAATCGTTGATAGCGTTGGAGAAGCTTATAATGTGGGTGTGCGTACTGTTGCTTTATTTCCAGTCTTAAGTGACGAAAAAAAATCAGAGGATGCCCTTGAATGCTTAAATCCTAAAGGACTGATCCCTGAAGCCGCGCGTCGTCTCAAACAAGCGTTTCCTGATCTCGGCCTTATTTCTGATGTGGCGCTTGATTCCTACACCTCTCACGGACATGATGGCCTTGTAAAAGACGGTGAGGTTCTCAACGACGAGACTATCGATCTTCTTGCCAAGCATGCCTTAGTTCATGCAGATGCTGGCATTGATGTGATCTCTCCGTCCGATATGTTGGATGGTCGTATTGGTGCCATTCGAACCTTATTAGATCAAAAAGGGTATTATAATACGTTGATTTTGTCTTATGCTGCCAAGTATGCTTCATGCCTATATGGTCCCTTCAGAGATGCTTTGGGATCGCGTAAAACGCTTGGTGCTAAACACAAAAAGTCTTACCAACTTGATCCACGCAATGTGCATGAAGCGCTTCGCGAAACGGGGCTGGATATCCAAGAAGGTGCCGACATGGTTATGGTGAAACCTGCCCTTCTCTATCTTGATGTCCTTGCAAAGGTTAAGGATACATTTAAGGTACCCACTTGCGCCTTTCATGTGAGCGGCGAGTACGCTATGCTTAAAAATGCCGTGCAAGCGGGTTGGTTGAATTATGAACAAGGATTGATGGAAATGTTGATCTCTTGCAAGCGTGCTGGTGCTGACGCTATCATCACTTATGGTGCGGTTGATGCGGCTAAACTATTAAAGGATGGGTACGAATGAGGCAGTATGCTACGCATTTAAGGATATTCTGCATACTAGCCGGAACTTGTCTCCTGGCTCAGGGTTGCACTGAACCAAATGCTGAGCACTATCCTAAACTTCATTCTGTACCGGATCGCCCAGAAGAGCTAACACCAAGCTCAAGCGTTCATAAAGAAGTACAAACACTTGAAAAAAGTCATGATGAAAAACTCCTGCTCAACAACGTACTGCGCAGGCGTTTTGGTCTAGAAGTCGCAAGCGCTATTGACGATAGTGATCAAAACAAGACGCAATAAACTTAAAGCTCATAGGGTCAATTAATAAGCTTAAATGCGTAGGGCTAAATTAAGGTGACATGAGACTCGCTAGCCCCGTTAGCACCTTATCTTCAATCTTCCATTGGTACTTTCTTCATTCTTGACGCGCATAAAAAGCGTCCAGAAAGCATACAGGGAAAACCTTTGAAAATTGCATCCCTTTTGTCATGGCCACATCTTTATTGTTACAATATCCAACACAATCTTGTTTTAAGTTTTACTAAAAAACAATATATTTTAGCAAAAAAAAGAGGAGCCCCGTTATGGGACTCCTCAATTTAACTAGACATAAAAAAATATTATTTAATGGAATGCGATAGACGCGTCATCATAACCGCCATATCTTTTTCCTTGCTCCCGCGAGAGGAGCCAAATTCAAAAGCATAAGCATCTTTTAAGCAGGATCCAAAAATCCCGGCAATGGTTGAAATAATTCCAACCGCTTCACCCGGCATGATGCTTCGATAAAACGCAAGTGAAAATAAACAAAGAAGCAACCCAAGCGCTGCAGAAATCACCATGATGTCGCCACGGATGTTTGATTTACCATTTTGAGCAAAGGTCATGTCACGCTTGCGCGCGCTGATACGATCGTTAAGATACGCTCTCTCGAGGTCTCGATCCATGCTAATAACCGCTTTTTGAAAAGCAATAAGCGCTTTTGGATCTTCTTTTAAGGATGCAATCGCCGTCTCAGCAGAAGGTGAACCTGTCAGTTTTTTCGCTAAATCGACCACTTGAGAAGCGATCACTTTCGTCGTTTGCGTGGCTCCCTCTCCTGCTCCAAACCATTTTGAAAGAACAGGCGCCAATTCACCAAGAGCAATTGCTGATGCAACAATCGGTAAAACCATTATAAATCTCCTTTTGTATTTTTTTAAAGTTTATAGAATTTATGGTGACCAATTTGTGTCACAGCCAAACGCCCAACAGCCCAGCTTGGTGGACTTTGCATACTCGTTGCATAATAGTGATTCGCACCAAATGACGGATCAGCTATCTCACGAAACAATACGTTTTCAGCAACGTGCGAACAAATATCAAAAATGACGTTGCCTTTTTTAACATTTTCAATGATTGAACGATTGGGATCCTTCTGATTCCAACAAGAAAACTGATACGGCTTCAGGCATACTTCTTCAATGGTTGATCCATACCAGGTTTTCTCCATATACCGATTCAGCACCACATAGCCTACAGCAACAAGTGCCTTTAGGCCTATTTTAGGATTATTATATTCACCTCTTGCTTCGCCATAGATGGTTCGAGCAAGTATGTCGATATCTCTATCACGAAGAACTGATTTTGCTCGCATCACTCACCTTTGAAGTTTTTGGTTCACGTTTTTTTGTTGATTGAGTGCTAAGCACATGCCATTCATTTTCAAGGCTCACGCAAAAAAGATGCCGCCCAGTGCTTTGAACAATACAAACAAGCTGTCCCACAGATGGTTTTGGCAAGGATGAAGCGGAATACATGGGAAGCTGAAGGGTGGACGAAGAAGTATTTGACGCGCCAGCTCCTACCAATTCAGGCTTACAAAATTCTAATGGATTGCAAAAAATAGAAAATTTTTCTTGATCAAATTTAAAGTCTGAACTTCGATGCGTCACACGACAAAGGTATGCAATGCCTTTTTGTGAGACGATATCAAGGGGCTGGTATAGCGTTTCCGCCTGCCAAGTACCGCGCACTTTAAATTGAGGTATCGGCAATGATAGACGAGCGAGTGTACGATCAAATTGATCTTCAACAACAAGATCAAGACCATCCATCTGAATGGAAAGTTTTGGCATGTTCTTTGATTGAATCTGAGCGCTAAGATCAGCAATGCGATCTTCTAGAATTTTAAAATTTTGATCAAGTTCAGCATAACTCAAGGCTGAACCTTTCTCTAATCGATAGGTTAGTGTCATAATATTTCACCATAAATTAAGTTAGTTGTTATCAAGAACGCCTAAAGGCAACATCTATTAAAAACGGATGTCCTGGGACTGGGGCCATGGCATATGATTGATATGAAAAAGGAGATTCATAAGGAGGCCATAAGAGATCATGCCTCAAATCGCCGGATGTAATTTTTGGAAGAAAACTGATTTCTTCAAGCCTCCCATCCTTTGATGGGAGAGGAACGTATGTAAAAGAACCGTCTTGCTGTGCGTTTCCTCTTCTATGTATGTGTTTGGAAGCATCTGCAGCACTCATAATGTCGAGGCGCATATCATGCTCATTCACTAGACGTGGCAAGGCATACAAAGGCGTCATATTGTAAAGAGCATCCCCTTCGCCCAAAATGCCGCCATAGGGCAAAATAGGTAGCGTATTAAGGTGGCCTTCATGATGGTGATAGCTTGATTCACAGAGCCATGTGCCACCACCCATATGATGCAATGATAGCCGCGTCATTTGCGTTGGCAATGGAAAGGCATGCTTATAGAGAACCTTATTGGCTCCTCTCGAATCTTCCATGTTTCGAATTTCTCGAGGCCAATCTTCACGATTATTCAGCGTTCCACGCCACAGCATCCCCGCATCAATAAGCTCAAAGCCCTGATAAATTGTCCCAAGTGGGACACTGTTTTGTGTTTTTAAGATAAGATGTTGATCAAAAAAATCATACATACGTCCTTGCGCTGAAGAAATAAAAAATTGAAGCTGAAAATGCTGTAGATTCAAAGGAATTCGTTTTAAAATCACTCTTTTTACTAAAGTTTCGGGTGGAGAAAATTCAACCATAAGATCATCATGAAAGGATCGATCATCCAGCTCATTCAAGCACTCGTCTTCAATTTCTTCACTCGTCTCTCCTAGCATGAAATCAAATTCGTTCTTTGCTTCCATGCTTTTTAGTACTCTTCTAATGTATTGTTCTATATACACTTTTTAAAAAATCCTTCTCTACAAATCTATTTGATGCGGTGCTCTAAGAGGATCTAAGGGAGAGGCCACAATTTCATGCGTCCTGTGTGAAAAAGGCTTTAACGTGTGGAGTTTAAGCTCTAGGGATGTTCGACATTCTTTTAGAATTGCAGCCAATGAACGATCTCCCGTTGCCCGCGCTTCATGAATATAGGTTTCTTGATCTTGTGCTTGATTCTTAATAATCACAGCGTCAAGAAGCCCTGCCGCATCGCGTTCTGCATCATCGCCAAAATGATGTGCTAGACGTTGGTCATCCCAACGTGCATGAGATAATCCATAAGCTGTGTATCGCCGATTGGACGCATAAGAATCTTCCTCAGCACCTGCGCAATAGGAATCAAATACATATGTATCTTGAGAACGTGACGCACTTTCCACCTCCTCTGCTTTAGCTGCGATAGATACACCAAGCACCACAGAGATATGTGATTCTCCAGAATCACCATCGACGACAATATTAAAACGCTTAATCTTGCCCGTGACCTTTCCACCCGGCACACTTGGATGAGAGATAGTCAAGGAGGCATCACAAGACATTAAATGGGCTAGATCAATCGTTGTTTTAAATGAAACTTCAACAGCTCGCGCGGATGCAAGCAAGTACGATGCCGCTCTTCGAACAGCATGATCAAATGTTTCGTATCCATGATTGGAATGGAAAAAGCTTGATAATTTTCTAAATGGCACCGCGGGCGCTACGGCATAGCGATCAAAAAGTTCTTGATAATCCTGAAATGTTTGGCCAGCACGGTGAGGAAAGTTGCACTTGTATATGAATCCCTCATGAAGAACACGATCCCCCGTGTTATAAGATTTTAAAGAGTGCCATGGTTTCACCAAATCATGACGGCTTGGGCGATGTACATGAAAAACAATATCACTAGATGCGTAAGGATGCACGTTGGTTTGTTGAAGACGCTGTGTCAACACAAACTTTAAGGATTCATCCCGCAACTGACGCACCTTCCACCCTAAAGTCAGTTTTGGTGTATAGGAACGAACTTTAAGGCGCACTTCTGTCGGTTGACCTTGATGATTTAGCGGATCCAACCGCGATAATGATATGGGTGATGTCATATGCCGCATCTGGGCTGTGTGATTAAAAGTAGAGCTCACTTCTTCAAGAGAGCTCTCTTCAACCCAGTAATTTGCCTTATGCAGCTTTTGTCCCTGCTTCCACCATCGATGCTTTAAATCACGCCCAGTGAGAGAAGTGATATTCCCTAACATCCCCAACTGCCGAAGACGCGCTGTCAAAGAAAGGCGCCCACGCTGCTCTTGAAGCCAACGCGCTTTTACTGTGACAGCCAGCTGTTCGATAGGCACCTGAACAAGTCGGGTTTGAAGGGATCCCTCTATAATATTCCCGTCTACCTCATAATGAGTGCCCCCGCTAAAAATATCGCTCAAACTCAACTGATGCGTTCTAGGGCACCAGTAATGTATTTGCGTTGTTCCCTCTAAGCTCAAAGAAGCGTCTCTTTCAGCTTCTTCTGGCGTAAAGAGTGGGTTATACGTCTTCAAATCAGAGACCATGCGTTGATGAAGATTTTCTAGCAATGTTTCGGCTGAAGATGGCCTGCTGGTCAACGTGAATTCTAAAAGATCTCCTTCAATTTTATGAGGGGAAAGTATAAATCGACCACAGAAAAGTAATTCAACAGATCCTTTATTGGATAAGGAAATAAAAACCTTATTTTTTTTACATTGATCAAAGAACTCTTTTTTCTGCAACAAGGGAGATTTTAGCCACACACGCGCTTCAGCAAAGGCACCTTCTTCATGGCTTAAGAAAAATTTAAAAATATCCAGATCCATTTTACTGTGCTTTATTGGATCAAAATGTTCATCTTCTTTTGCCCATGCAAAATTAAACTGTATCACGTATTCCTCTTAATTAAGTTTTAAATGGTGTTATCTATTTTTTTCTCGACTTTGTTGTTGAATTCATGCATAAGCATTAACAAAGTGGCAAATTAAATTGGAAGGTTATCTCATTGAGTAAGCAAGTAAAAACATCGACAGAGCTAAATGCGCGTCCCTCTTTTTTGTCATGGTTTAATCAAAAAGGATATTTACAAGGCGTATTTTGGATTATCGTCGTTTCACTTGTAAGTAACATGAATGATATTTTAACGCGCAAGGTTGGAAGCCGCCTTCCTCCGCTTGAGGTTGCGTTTTTTCGCTTTTTCTTTGCCGTGATCACCCTACTCCCCGTTATGATTTCAAAAGGAAGAACTGCCTTTAAATCAAAGCACCCAGGCGTTCATGCCTTAAGATCTGTTTTGCTCTATGGCGCTATCGTTTGTTGGAGCGTTGGGGTGACGCTAATCCCGCTTGCTGCTGTAAGCACGCTGGCACTCACGGTTCCCATTTTTGTTTTGCCTATGGCTGTTGTATTTCTTCAAGAGAAAGTGGGCGTGCAAAGAACAATTGCAACACTGGTTGGTTTTTGCGGCATTCTCATTGTTGTGATGGGTGGCGGATCGAATACTGCCAGTTTTCTTAAAGACATCACAACATTTAACAATGGCACCCTTTATATGATTTGCGCTTGCGTTCTTTTCGCACTCAGCGACATCATCAATAAAAAAATGGTCGTAAAAGAGTCGACCTTATCCATGATGTTCTATATTGCATTAGGCACGACGGCTTTTGGCATTATCCCAGCTTATACTGTCTGGATGGAGCCCACACTACACGAACTTGTATTCCTGTTTTTGCTTGGCGCTGGAGCTAACCTCATTCTTTTCTTCCTGTTGAAAGCCTTTGCTGCAACAGATGTTTCTGCGCTTGCGCCTTATCGTTATGTTGAGCTTTTATTGGCTGGTCTTTTTGGTTTTCTCCTCTTTAATGAGATTCCAACCATTTGGACACTTGTTGGTGCTTCCATTATTGTGCCATCCACATTCGCAATTGCTTACTATGAAACAAAAAAAAGCATAAAAAATACCAAAGCAGCCCGATCGGAGATACTTCCAGAAGCTGCCTAAATAAACGCTAAGTTTCTTCGAGAAAGAGGCACCAATGTGCCTCTTTTTCATATGCTCTTGAGACCCACTTAAAATCAACAATGCGCATTTCAAGACAAGGCCGATAGGAAATTTCATACCGAGTTAGATCGACTGTATCGGATGGAGCTATAAAAATGTGTCGTCCAGAAACCTTGTAAGTCGGTTTTTCATTTTTTTCTTTTGCATAAGACACAACAACAGAGGATGGAACAGGATTGTTCGATAAGGTAATAAAATCATTATCAGAATTAAGTGTGTACAGTTCTTTGAGTCGCTGAAGACAATCAACACGCAAAACCTTTCCACCCCATGCATGCACAAGGTCTGGTAGAATGGGGTCCTGGCCCTCAATAAGGCTCTTATACTTCGTTTGGCCCAAAAGATTAATTGAAAGCAAACGCCCATCAATTGTGCGTTTGAAGGATTGAGACAAAGCCGGCATCAAGGTTTGTTTGATACCTGCATCAAAGCTTAGTATACATCCCTCACACTCGATTTTAAGAAGATGGTTCATGTCCAACCCCTTCCTCTAGGGCATCCAGCGCGGCAATGTCTGTGCGCTCGACAAGGCGTTACGCCTAAAATAATCCTCAAGAGCCTCAACAATAGCTTCATCACTTGTTTTCTCTGATTGAAACTGTTCAAGCCTCGATGTTGGAATAGATGTATTGATTACATGATACATAGTTCTACCTCTTGTTCTGGTCCTCTTTGTATGGGAGGTGGTGTTAAAATAGCTTCCAGTTTTATTTCTAGACAGTACGGCTTTTTTGGATCAAGCTGGTGATCAAGCACACGCAAACGCATGCTCCCCATAACATGATCTTTTTCATAAACGCGGAAATTACGTCCACATACCGTGCTTTGCATGTAGGATAAAACGGCAAGCCCCTGACTCTGACCTTGTGTTGCACTTTTGAGCGAACATGTAATATGTGCTTTTGTGTACTGCTCTTCGGTGGGTATGCCTTCTCCGCGATATGTATCTAAATGGTTAATCCAGATATAAAGATAAGGAAGCAGAAGTCCCTCATGGGGATAATTCACAAAGGGAATGCCCAGTTTTGTGTACTGAGGATCTCTTGAGAATTCAGCAATGAGGGATGAAATAATGAGATCATGCATGGCGCACCTCTTGCGCTTGCTCCACATGTAGAGTCATTAGATAAGTCCAACGCTTATATATGTCATGCGTCGGAGACTCGTGGATATAATATATCTTATCATTTCCCAAAAACCGCATCCCTGATTTGAGACTAGGTTCGTAACGAAGCTTAATTTTGTAATGCGTTTTAGCAGGATGATGATCGCCTTCGATCAGTCGATACCACTCTTTTGTTCCTTTGCGATGATACGAATATGCCTGAATATGGGCCCAAACTTCCTGTTTGTTCTCCCAGCGCGTCAGAAGCTCTCCCTTATCATTTTTAAGCAAGGTCGAGTGTTGAATGCGCACACGATGGCGCAAATCATGAATTGAATGAGTCATGAATATTCCTCAAGATATGACGATGTCAATGAATTGAAATTAAACGAATCGCATCACACGATAGGGTTTTACAAGTTGTAGCGCTTGACTTGAGAGCAACTGTACATTCGTGAAATTATCATTAATGGGTCCTCGAACTTCATAAAGTTGCGCTACAACCATCAAAATGGCTTGTTTAAATGCCTCTGGAACATCCGACGGATTCGCACCATAACCCGCATAAAACAAGATTTCCACGCTTGCTTGTCCATTTAAATGCTGTGCAAGTGTTGGGCCAAAGTGAAGATGAGCCAAGCGTTGGGATGTATCGATGCGAAACTCTTTAATCTCACGCCGTCCATATTCATCATTTAAAAAGGGGACCCCAACCAATTCGATAAAAGGGCTTTTGGGGATCTCAATCCCCCCCTTGCCACGACTATGGTGTCCTCCTAAATAATTAGCATCACTCACCGCAGCAGCAAAACCGGCATTTAATGTAAAACGCCACATTTGCTTTATAAGACATCTACCTGTAAACGCTTCAAGAGATTTTCGCGCTGTTCTAATAAATGATTCAATCTGGCCATCTTCGTGGTCACTATCCAATCTTAGATAAGCCTTTGCCGCGATCAAAGAAACCGGTTCAATCTCTGGTGGTTCAATAAGGGTTAATGACATTCTTATCCTCCCTACTTTTACTATAAACGAAACAATGCATAGAACGACAGTCTTTTTATGTATGACGTTGTTTTATTGAGCCAATAATTACTGATCAATAAACTTCAACATTTTTAAGGCATCAAAATTAATCACGTCACCACCTACACGTTTTGTTGCATAAAACTCCACATGAGGTTTTGCTGAGAATGGATCACGCAATAGTTGAATTTGAGCACGGTCCACAATTTGATACGCTTCTTTAAAGTTACCAAAAGCAATCACTGGATGTTTCTCAGGACTAAATGCAGGCATATCATCAGAAATCTCGATCGGATAGCCAAGCAAACTATTGGGTGCTCCCAGTTGCATGGATTGTTGTAAGATATAGTGGCCTTGATGATCTTTTATTTTACGAAGCATGGCTAGCATAGAGCGTGACATAAGCCATACTGCTCCTTTATGATAGAGTGGCTTTAGAGCGCCTACAGTCTCCAGTAAAAGGTCTCCCATTAATTCATAATTAGGCTCTTCAACCTTACCAGCATTAATATATTCAAACTGGCCATCCCTCGCTTTTCCTTGAGGAGCCATCTCATAATTTAAAAAGCCACGGGGTTTGTTTTTTCCGTCTCCTTGGATAAATGCGATGTTTTCCATTTGTGCCATACGAATAGCAATCGAGCGTACAAGCCAAGACTCCACATCAATTTGAGAATCATCAAGCAATTTTTGGCTAGCTCTCGGATTTGCATACATTTCATGAACGGGGATCGTTAGTTTGCGCATATGTGGTGTTTGTGTTTCAGCTCGTGCTGCAAGTTCTTGAACCCAACCAACTTCAGCGCGTCCGTGATCGATCAGTAAATCAACGGCACTTGATGAAATAGTAATAGTCTGTGCCAAACGGCGCATAGGCGATAATGCTTCTATTTCATCTCGAATACGTTCAACAACGATTTGAGGCACAGAAAATCCGCCCTCTTCACCAGTTTGAGTAGAGAGCCCTTTTTTCTCCATGGATAAAAGAGCGCGATCATCCCCACTACAAACATAATCTTTAAAGGCGCTTTTTTGCTCACGCTCTTCAAGGTTATAGTTAAAAGTATTGCATTGCGTCATGGGTCTGCCATTCATCCTTGATAATACGTGAAGCCTATCAACACAGCCATCCAAGGATGCCGTCATTTTGTCCAATTTTACGTCAAGATTTAAAGCTTCACGGCTTTTTTCTTCAAGCTTTGCAATCCGACCTTCATTGATGTTTTTAAAATCTTGATATGCTTCTGATAAATTCTCGATAGCGTCGTGTATGTGTTTCATTGTATTTCCTTTTATAAAATGAATTAAGTAATGATTTGTTTTGCGCGCTGAAGCGCACTTAATATTCTCTGCTGTAAAGATGTCGGGCTATCTACGTCCTGCTGCTTTAGAACACAGGCTGCGCTATTGGCAGCAAATGTCACCAGTGATATTTCTTGAAGATCGAGTTTGGTAAGCTCTCGTTCGCCTGCTTTATTGGTTTTCGCTTGTTCCACGCGATATCCAATGGAGAGTCGATCAACGACGCCTGCTTTGATAAGCGCATATGCCTCACGCCCCAATTGAAGATCGAGGAGGATCTGGCCTTCCACATAAAGACCTTTTTGATCCTCTTCAATTTTAAGCCATTGCCCAATCGGCTTTGTGGGATCGTGTTGCCATAGCATTTTGGGCAATGCTCCCGTTTTTTGCCATGATCGAAGAGAATTTAGAAAAGCGCCTTTAATAACGCGATCACCTTGGTGATCAAGATGATTAAACACACTTGCATAACCCCGAAAAAAGCCACTTGGGTTTTCTGCTTTTACAAACGGCACATGCAGTGAGGATGTAGTTTGAGTATTCATAATATTTTCCTTAAGCGCTTTAAGAATCGGAGGGCGGATTTTGTATCGGTGCATCAAGAGCACCATAACCAATGGCTTCACGCTTTTCGTTTTGCGTCAAAAACGTGACCTGCTCTAATTTTTGCCATGTTTCATTGCGACGTTCAGCAAGAGCTGGCACCCCTTCAATGTCGTAAGCAAGCCTGAGACCTGCGCCATAAAGGGGGGTCAACCAGCGATTGAGTTCATCCGTTAGATAGTCAAGAAGTGGCAGGATTGTATCTTCCCACAAGTGGAGACGTGCTTCGCGATAATTGGAGTATGTGGCATCTCCTGAAATACCAACCAGCATAGGAGGCACACCAAAGGCTTGCGCAATTTCACGCGCAGACATGTTTTTCCCTTCGACAAAATTAAGGTCTTTGGGTGAAAGCCCCATTTCTTGCCATTCAAAATCCCCTTCGAGGATAAGCATACGGCCGGCATTTTTCGTACCTCGATATAATTGATCCAAACTTTCTCGAAGATGCGTTAGGTTTTCTTCATCCAGCCGTTCGTCAGGCGTATTTTTTCCAATAACCAATGCCCCTGTTGGGCTTCCTCCATTTTGCAGCAGCGCAAGGTTATGAGACGCCACTTCATTGTGTTGATCAATCGCCATAATAGCGGATTCAAGCGGACTTAATCCGTACCAATCATTGAGTGGATTAAAGAGTTTTAAGTGTAATATGGGAGAAGTCCCCGTGACGGGATCCATACCAACCTCACGCGCCTCACCATTAACCCGATACTCATATCGCAGAGGACAACCATTAGGGCCAGGTATGACCCTAACGCGATCGGGACGCAGGGTATAAAGCTCGAGAGGGCCATTATCGCCTAAGAGCAACTCCACATAACTATTGCCAGCAAGCAAAAGGTAAGACAAAACAGATTCAAAAAATGAAGCACCAGCTTGAAGTGGATTGGGCTTATGAATCAAGGATATCAAAGGATGGTCACTCAGTTCTTGCCCATGCTTAAAAACACGCCACGGCACGCTTGCAGCACCCCGTGCAATAATGCTGACCGCTCGATACGCAATGGCATTCTTTCGATATCCTTCCTCCATGAGTGTATCGTATCGCCTAGGCGTCCATACAGCACGGCCAGCATGCTGGCGGGCATTCATTGCGCCAAATCGGCTGGATTTCTGCAAAATCTTTTGTGGCATCAGCCACTCTTTCAATTTTATATTTTGCCATTTCAATAGGAAAATCCTCCACAAACTAGGATGGTTGAAGAAAATTCAAAATAGGAGAAAAAGCTAATTTCAGACGGTGCACCCTGTGCTTCGTACAAAAAGTGCAGAGAAATCGCCAAGAAACAAACTCTAAAATGATTGAGAAAGTAAAGGTGCAATCTATCCAAGAAATGATGGTGCGATTATTTCATTCTATGGGTGGATAAATCGACGCAAGAACTATTTTGAAGACAACTGACACTCAGTTGACGATATACTGTTTACTCTATTTTTATTTTTTTGTCAAAATTGCCCATAACAAAATTTATAAAATTGAACGATAATAAGAAAATATTCTTGAAAAAACATTTTAATGACTATAGTGTCAAAAAAAACTTGTCAGGATATGATTTTATTACATGAAAAAAATATTTACACTCACTGTTTCTATTGCATTGCTTTGTTTTACATCTGTTTCTTTTGCCGGTCGTATAGGTCTCACTCTTGAGCTAACAGATGGTCAGGTTGACGCTCCTCATATCCAGCAACGCCATCAAGCTATCATGCCCCCTCCTCAAGCGCCCGTACAAGACGAACCACAAAATGATGGCCGTAATTTTTATCTTCAGATAGGTGCGACACTAACGAAAGCAGTGATCCATCAAGGATGCTATGTTCTGGGGATGCTTACAGATGACCTCACCACACAAAGAGGTTCTCTTTTGTGTATTGGCATTATGGCGTCACTCGCAAATGCTATTTATAATTTTGACGAAAGTGACAGTTTATTTCGCCAAGATGTGCTCAGTGCATGTGCAGGAGTTCTAGCGGGAGGATTGTTTGGGGGTTTGGTCGGTGTCTCTTTAAATCTGCCCACAGAAGAACGAAATGA
>JBQCDM010000188.1:0-14416 GCA_051961235.1 Nucleicultricaceae bacterium (SeqCode) | reverse complement strand
AGAACAGCATAAGTTTTGTATGCTTTAAAGCCCAGCTCAAGCTCTTGGCATAGTGATCATGCAAAGTCTGAAATAGCTTGCCTAGAAAAGATAAATGTTTTGGATCTTCTTGATGATGTTTGATGAGGCGGGCGCTCATCATAGGGGTGATGCTTAAAGAGATGAATAAAGAAATGATGATCGCAATGGACAAGGTCATCGCAAATTCATGAAAAATACGTCCAATAATGCCACCCATTAACAAGATGGGTATAAAGACCGCAATAAGCGAAAGACTCATAGAGACAACCGTGAAAGATACTTCGCGTGCGCCTTTTTTGGCAGCTTCAATGGGAGAGAGACCTTGCTCCATGTGGCGCATGATGTTTTCAAGCACAACGACCGCATCATCCACAACAAAGCCGATGGCAATAGTAAGCGCCATCAAGGAGAGGTTATTGATGCTATAACCAAAGAGATACATCACACCAAACGTGCCAAATACGGAAAGAGGAATCGCAATGCTTGGAATGAGCGTTGCTCGAATGTTGCGTAAAAAACTATAGACAACCAGCACAACTAAAATAAGAGCAATGATCATTGTTTTTTTGACATCATCCAATGACGCACGAATGGTGGTGGTGCGATCCATCAGAACAGTTAAATTCATTTTGGATGGGATGCTGCCTTTGATAGTGTCAAGGGCTTCATAAAGACGCTTAACTGTTTGAATAACGTTGGCGCCGGGTTGCTTAAAGAAGATCAGCACATTGGAGGGTTCTCCATTGGCCATACCAGCATTATAAATATCTTCCACCGAATCGATCGCTGTTCCAAGGTCAGAAAGTCGAACAGGTTGTCCATTTTTATAAGCAATAATAAGGGGCAGATAGCGCTTGGCCGAAAACCAATGATAATCTCTTACAATTTCTGAAGAATTATGATCATTAGCAATCTGGCCTTTAGGGAGATAGCCCGTTTGTTGGCCGATCACAGTGCGCACATCGTTAAAAGAGATGCCATAGTGATTAAGCAATCTTGAATTCAGCTGTATTCTAACAGCAGGGAGTGACCCACCGCCAATAATGACTTCTCCAACCCCATCCACTTGAGAGAGTTTTTGTGATAATATGCTCGATGCGAAATCATAAATCTCGCCAGGTCGCGTGAGTTTTGAACTGATAGCAAGTACCATAATGGGTCCATCAATGGGATTCACTTTTTTATATGTTGGGCGATTGGGAAGATTATGCGGGAGTGTGCCCGCTGCTGCATTAATGGCGGCTTGAGCAGAGCGCGCCGCATCATCAACATTTTTATCAAGATCAAGCTGCATCACAATTTGGGTGGAGCCAAGCGAACTTATAGACGTCATTTCAGTAACACCAGCAATAGCGCTTAGTTGTTTTTCAAGCGGTGTTGCAATTGATGATGCCATAATCTCTGGACTTGCACCTGGTAATGCCGATCGAACAGTGATGGTTGGAAATTCAACTTGTGGTAGAGACGATACGGGTAAAAAGTAAAAAGCAACAAGACATGCTAAGGAGATACCAATGCCAAAAAGGTTCGTTGCAATAGGCATGAGGATGAATATAAGGGAAAAATTATTCATCCTTTTTACTCTTGATGGAGGTGATCTGAAGATGGAGGCTCCTTCAGCCAAAATCGTCTGTGTAGCCGATCAAATAACAAGTAAATAACGGGTGTTGTATAGAGCGTTAAGAGCTGGCTGATCAAGAGTCCACCTATCAAAGTAATACCAAGTGGTCGTCTAATTTCAGCACCTACGCCCGTACCAAAAGCAAGCGGGAGTGCCCCAAAAAGAGCGGCAAATGTGGTCATAAGGATGGGCCTAAAGCGCATCATGCTTGCTTCATAGATAGCATCTCTCGGCTTTTTTTTGCCGGATCGTTCCTGGTCGATTGCAAAATCAACAATCAAAATGCCATTTTTCTTGACGATCCCGATCAGGAGAATAACGCCAATTAAACACACAATGCTAAACTCATGATTGGTTACGACAAGTGCTAAAAGAGCACCAAAACCGGCTGATGGCAACGTCGATAAAATCGTCAAAGGATGAATATAACTTTCATAAAGCATACCCAAAATAATGTAGACAACAACAAGAGCAGCCAGAATAAGCCAGGTCTGATTGGAGAGAGAATTTTGAAAGACTTTAGCGGTGCCTTCGAAGGCAACATCAACCATAGAAGGTACGCCGCTCTCATTTTTAACGTTTTCAATGATTTGAGTCGCATCACTTAAGGCAACGTTGGGAGCAAGGTTAAAAGATAGCGTTGCTGAAGGAAATTGCCCTTGCCTGCTAATAACAAGGGGGCCATTTTTTTGTTGTATGTTGACGAGGCTGCTTAAAGGAACGCGGCTTTGATTTGGGCTGATAAGATAGATATCTTCCAATCTCTTTATGGACGTTTGGAAGTGGGATTGGGCCTCAAGAATCACGTAATACTGGTTAAGTTGTGTAAAAATTGTTGAGATTTGGCGTTGCCCAAAAGCACTATAAAGCGCGTCATCAATCATTTGCGTGGTGATGCCAAAACGTGAAGCCCTGTCTCGATCAACAGTGATAAAAGTGACGAGACCTTTGCTTTGTAGGTTGGTTGCAAGGTCTTCCAGTTCATCATAGTGGCCGAGGCGTTCAAGTAGTGTATGGCTCCATTGATCCACAAGATCGGGATCTGTTGCTGAAACACTGAGTTGATATTGGGTTCGGCTGATACGATCATCAAGTGCGATGTCCTGAAGCGGTTGAAGATACAAAGTAATATCTTCAACAGAACGGAGTTTGTTTTCGATATCGTTAATAATTTCAAGGGCGCGCCTAGACCGCTCTTTCAAAGGTTTTAAAGCGATTTGTACTTGCCCACTATTCAGTGTTGGATTGGTGGTGTCAATGCCAATGAAAGAGGCAACATTGAGAACGTCTGGATCTTCTAAGATCACATCAATCACTTTTTTTTGCTTGTGTTTCATCGCTTCAAATGAGATGGAGTCGGACGCTTCCGTAATACCAAGAATGATGCCAGTGTCTTGTTCTGGGAAAAAGCCTTTTGGTATGTACACAAAGAGCATCAAGGTGAGTAACAAAGTGCTAAAAAACACAGAAAGCGTGAAAGTCTGATGGGCTAAAATCCATTGAAGCGAACGACCATAAAGTGCGAGGAGTTTTTCGAAATGAGGCGATGCGGCGTGTTCCGTTTTGTGGGCATGTGTTTTGGATCCGGCTAAAAAGTGCGCACACATCATCGGCGTGAGTGTGAGTGAGATAATGCCAGAGATTAAAATACAGATGGAAAGGGTGAGTGCAAACTCTTTAAAAAGTCGTCCAATCACATCTCCCATAAAGAAAAGAGGAATCATAACAGCAATGAGAGAGATTGTGAGGGAGATAATGGTAAAGGCAATCTGCGCGGATCCTTTGAGGGCCGCATTAAAAGCCGAATGTCCCATTTCGATGTAGCGCGAAATATTTTCAATCATAACAATGGCATCATCGACCACAAATCCCGTTGCAATGATGAGCGCCATGATCGTGAGATTGTTCAAGCTAAAGCCCATCAGATACATAGCGCCCATGGTCCCAATTAAGGAAAGTGGTATGACGAGGCTTGGTATGATGGTGAACGAAATTTTCCGCAGAAAAAAATAATTAACGGCGATGACGAGTAAAATTGCGAGAAGAAGTTCAAATTGTGCTTCTTCAACGGATGCCCGAATGGTTGTCGTGCGATCACTGATGATATCGATCGTAATATTTTTAGGCGTTGTCGGTTCAATTTTTTTAAGAAGCGTCTTAACACGCTCAGCCACTTGGATGATATTAGATCCTGGTTGTTTTTGGATATAAAGAATGATGGCTTTCTTGTCGTTCATCCATGCTGCTTGTTTGGTGTTTTCTGCATCTTCAATGATATTGCCCACATCCTTAAGACGAAGCGGATTCCCATTTTTATAAGCTATGATGAGATTCGCGAACTCCTCACTCGTATGTAATTGGTCATTAGATTCAATAGTGTAGGAAAGGCGTTCTCCGTTAAAAGTTCCCTTCGCTTGATTGGTGTTGGCAGATGTTATGATTATGCGTATATCGTCGAGATTAAGACCATAGGATCCAAGCAATTGCGGATTAATTTGGATACGCACGGCTGGCCTTTGTTGACCGCCAATCGTCACAAGACCAACGCCGGAAAGTTGAGAAATACGTTGAGCAAGACGTGTTTCAGCAAATTCATTAATCTTATGAGGGCTGAGCGTTGGTGAATGCAGCGCCAGTGTTATAATAGGGGCATCGGCAGGATTGACCTTGCTATAGATGGGGGGATTCGGTAAATCCGTCGGCAAGAAGTTAGAGGCCGAATTAATGGCTGCTTGCACTTCTTGCTCTGCAACATCAATTTTAATATCCAGCGCAAATTGTAGTGTAATGACTGAAACTCCCCCAGAGCTTGAAGATGTCATTTGGTTGAGTCCTGAAATCTGTCCTAATTGGCGCTCTAGAGGGGCTGTGATACGTGCTGTTACAACATCTGGACTAGCGCCTGGATAAAGTGTGGAAATGCGAATGGTGGGATAGTCTACTTCCGGCAAGGCAGATAAGGGGAGTAACTGATAAGCAATAAGGCCCGATAAAAATAGAGCGATCATCAAAAGAGACGTGGCAACGGGACGCTGGATAAAAAATCTGGATGGATTCATGCGTTTTTCCGTTGCTCACGCTCTGGAGATGTGTTGGGTGATTGAGCGGTTGTGGCAGGTGCTACGGATACCTTGTCGCTTTCTTTGAGTTTATCAATGCCTTCTGTGATAATAGCGTCTTCTGGCGTAACCCCAGAGAGCACAACGGTTGATGCGCCTTTTTGAGGCCCTATTTTAACAAACCGTTTTGAGACTTGTCCTTGGTTTTGGTTATAACAATAAATATAAGTACCATCGACGCTATATTGGATGGCTTGTGTGGGCACGGTCAGCGCTTGATGGAGCGTATCTACTTTTAAACGAATCGCGACAAATTGATTAGGAAATAGCTTTTGTCCACTGTTTTCAAAATGTCCTTTGAGTTTTATGGTCCCGGTGGTCGGGTCAATTTGATTGTCAATCACGATTGTTTTTGTTGTGGCAAGGCGTGTTCCTTCCGTGCGATCATAAGCGAGCACTTCAAGCGATAAACCATTTTGATGTTTTTCAAGTACACGAGGTAGCTGATCTTCCGGCAATGAAAAAAGAACTGAAATTGGATCAACTTTATTGATGATTGCAAGACCTGTCGTATCTTGAGATCGAACAAAGTTTCCAGCATCCACAGTTTGCAGGCCAATGTATCCAGAGGCAGGTGCCTTAATAAAACAATAATTATAATTGATTTTTGCTTGATCAACGAGTGCTTGGTCGGCTTGAACCGTTCCTTCATATTGTTTGACCAGACTTTTTTGCGTGTCGTACACTTGTTTCGATATGGAATCCTGCTTTAAGAGTGTTTCATAGCGTTTAAGATCAAGGCGTGCCGTTTCAAGAAGAGCTTTGTCTTTCAGGAGTTGGCCTTCGTATTGCTGAAGTTGTGCTTGAAAAGGAGCGGGCTCAATTTCAAACAGTGCATCTCCTTCTTTCACAAACTGGCCTTCTTTAAAGTAAATTTTGGTTAGAATGCCATCCACTTGGTTTTTAAGCGTGATACTCTGACCGGCAGAAACAGTGCCAAGGGCATCCAGGAATACATCAACGCTTTCACGCATGGGGTGCGTGATGGCTACTAATGGGTTTGGTGTTTCTTTTTTGTTTTTGCCGCGCGGGGCGAATCCAATGGTGAGCACGATGAGCGCTAGCAACACGATACCTGTCCAAAGGAGCGTTTTAAAAGATACGTTGACGGAGCCAATAGAAAAGACAGTATTTGCTGGTGAATTATTATTTTTTTTGAACAGCGTTTGACGTGTCATGATTTAAGTTCCGTTTTTATAAGACACAGGATTGTTTCAGCATATATCTTAAAAACGATAAAAATTTATTAAAAAAGTGTCAAGTAGCGCCCTTAATGATGGGGTTAAGAAAAAAGGAGCCCACCTGGGGCTCCTTGATGTGGTGTTAGTCTTTTTTAGATGTTGGCTGGAGGCTTTGGCTCCATTTTTTGTAAGCTTGTTCAATATTTTTTGAGCCATCTTTTGTCGGGATGGGCTCTTTTAACACATCGGTTGCAACTGTTACATAATGTGAGACTTGCGCCAAGGCTTGTTGATGCGTTTGGGAGAGTACACCAAAGCAGATTTTACGTGCTTTGTCAGCATCTTTACCTTCTAAACTTGGCTTGCTAATTTTGATGCCTGCATAGTTCAAAATACTAAGCGTATCATCTAAATTCGTCCATTTATGATAATTGGTGAAATAGGTTTGATGTATTTGCCGCCCATTCTTAAGGGTGATGTCGACATCAATATAGCGCGGATGACGCTTGACATCATACTTATAGATATCTTCTGCAGATGGGGCTGCATTATATGAACCTGACACGGTTTCTTGGGGCGTCTCTTTATTTATGCTCTTTATTGTTTTTTCTACAATCTTTTCATCTGTAAGAGCAGAAGTGCCATCAACAGGTGATGTCTTTAGAGGATCTTGAGGAGAAAGCCACACAGACGGTGAGGACATGACATCATATGTTTTGTCTGCAATAGTGTGAATTACACACTTGGCTGAATCCATTTCATAGGCTTCATAGCTTAACCCTGGATATTCACGTTGCATCATGAATTGTCCCGCCATCGCTTGTTTGAAGGAGGCAATATCCTTTGTCTCGAGGGCGCGATCCATCAAACGTAACATAATTACCTGGAAAAGATGATAGATGCCATTATGACGGTCTAATGCCTTTGGTAATAAATCGGTTACAAATGGGTCTACCGCTTGACCCTTATCAAACGCTTTATTGGATTGGGATAAGACATAATTCTCAAAAGCGTTGGATTCATTGGCTTGAATCAAACGTTGATGGGAATAATCATGAATGGTGAAACCTTCAGAATCGATGTTAATACCATGCGCTTTGAGTTGCGGCACTGATTGTTCTTTAGCATTTTCTTGAGGTATCTGTATTAAATCTGGGGCTATAACGGCAGGAAGATTAGGATTATTTAAATCCGAGGCAGCTCCTTCAGTGGTTGTTAAATCAAATGCTGCATCGATGATGTTCAGAGCGGGGGCAAGATCTGTATCTGCTGCTTTTTCTAGATCGTGGAGACCAATAGGCTTTGCTTGATCCACCTCACCGCCAGCTTGGGTTTGAATGGCGCCTGTGTTCTTTTGTATTTTGCTTGGGATAGAAATGGGTGCCAATTGCTCACTCATCAAAGCGTTCATGAGAGTTATGCTGAATTTGCTAATGCCAGCGATAGGATAACCTATAGTGCCGACTAAACCTTGATTTTCTTCCAGAATCCTTTCTATATCACCGCTAGACACTTTGCCGTATGGTGCACGTCGATGAAGTTCTTCACTCAAAGCAATATCAATCTGCTTAGCTTTGCCAGGAATTAAAAATTTTGCTGCATGCACAAGTTCTTCTTTGGAATGAAGATATTTTGCATCATCGAACGCCAATACATGTTGATAAAAATTGAGCTCTTCTTCAGTGATGTCCGAGACAGCAGCAACGTATTCAAGGGGAAGCTTCATTAAGAAGCGTGGTGTAATTTTTTCTTTTTCAATACGAGATTCTAGTTTTTGAGTAATCTCTTGCACCTCGGGCGTGTCTGCTTTTGGTTCTGCTTTCATGAAAGCAAGCAATTTTTTTGCTTCTTCCACCAAGAGCGGCTCAGGCTTATAATGACTCTTGAGCTGATTTGGATAGGATAACTTCTCATGCTTTTTACGGATTTCTGTAAGCATCTTAAAATCAATCGCTGATAATCCTTCTTCAACGCGCTTATATTTTTGGCAAAATGCTTTAAAAGTTGGGTGTTGGGTGATTGAAGTTATGTTATCATCCAAAATGCCAAGCTGATCACGCAGTGTCGTTGTTGCATTAAGATCAATCGCAGTTGTAAGAAAAGTTGAGCTGAGAATAGTTAGAAATATTTTTTTCATCATGATTCCTAGTAGTTTAGGGGTGAATAAATAATACTAATTGGCAAAATTGTCAATTTTAAAATAATAGTTCGGCTAATATTATGTTTTTAGGATAAGATTGAATTGTTCAAAATAAAAATATCTACTTCAAAAAGCATTGTTATGGTGTTGATATTTAAGATTATGGCTTTGATGGTCATATATTATGCCTTTTTTAAGCCCGTTAAAAAGGATATTCTGCCTCAAGAAATCTACGAAACCGATATAAAAGAATAAAAGGAAATAGAGATGGATGCTCTTTCAGCACTAGATCTTTCAAGACTTCAATTTGGCATGACTGCCATGTACCATTTTTTGTTTGTTCCCTTAACGCTGGGTCTTTCCATTATTATTGCAATTATGGAGAGTGTTTATGTGATGACGAATCAAATCATTTGGAAACAAATGACCAAATTTTGGGGCATTTTATTTGGCATTAACTTTGCGATGGGTGTGTGTACGGGTGTGCCTCTTGAATTTCAATTTGGTACCAATTGGTCGTACTATGCTCATTATGTCGGTGATGTGTTTGGATCGCTTTTGGCGATTGAAGGGCTGATGGCATTTTTCCTAGAAGCTAGTTTTATTGGTCTCTTTTTCTTTGGGTGGAACCGTTTGTCAAAGGTTTCACACTTGATTGTAACGTGGCTGGTTGCGATTGGCAGCAATCTTTCGGCGCTTTGGATTTTGGCAGCGAATGGTTGGATGCAAAATCCTGTGGGATCAACGTTTAATGTGGATACCTTGCGGATGGAACTCACCTCATTTTATGATGTGTTTTTTAATCCTGTTGCCCAGTCAAAGTTTGTGCATACCGTGAGTGCAGGCTATGTGACAGGCGCTATTTTTGTTCTCTCAATTAGTGCTCTTTATTTGTTGAAAGATAAACATAAGGAATTTGCGAAGCGTTCTATGGTCGTTGCTGCAAGTTTTGGTCTTGCCTCTGCTCTTTCTGTGGTGGTTTTGGGTGATGAAAGTGGATATACGGCAACGCAGCATCAAAAGATGAAAATTGCGGCTGTTGAGGCTATTTGGGAAACGGAGCCCGCGCCCGCTAGTTTGGTTCTCTTTGGGATTCCAGATCAAAAAACCGAGACAACCGCTTATGAAATTAAAGTGCCTTGGTTGCTTGGATTGATTGCAACACGTTCCTTTGATGGTGTTGTTCCAGGTATTAAAGAATTAAGAGCCGAAGCTGAAGAAACAATTAAGCGTGGCATCCTTGCTTATGGAGCACTTCAGGATCTTAAAAAAGATAGAAGCAACCAAAAAGCACGGGACATTTTTGAGGCAAACAAGAAGGCTCTAGGGCATGGACTTTTGCTGAAGAAATATACGCCCTCTGTGGTGGATGCAACAGAAGAGCAAATTAAACAAGCCGCATCCGATACAGTTCCAAATGTCCCTCTTCTTTTCTGGTCATTTAGGGTTATGGTCGGCCTTGGATTCTTCTTCATAGCCTTTTTTAGTTACGCTTTTTATTTAGCCTCAAAACGTCGTTTGGAGACACAACCCTGGTTTTTAAAACTCTGCGTTATCAGTTTACCGTTGCCTTGGATCGCGATTGAAGCTGGCTGGTTTGTGGCGGAGCATGGTCGCCAACCGTGGACGGTTGATGGGGTCTTGCCAACGTTTTTGAGTGGATCGACGCTTCCGTATGGCACTGTTCTTGCAACACTGATTGCGTTTGTTCTCTTCTATAGCATTCTTGCAGTTGTCGATGTTTTATTGATGATAAAATATGTGAAGTTGGGCCCTGTTGCGGCACAAACTAAAGGGGAGTAAGTCATGCTCGATTATGAAATTTTAAGACTGATTTGGTGGGCTATTTTAGGTGTTCTTTTAATTGGTTTTGCCATTTTAGATGGGTTTGATTTAGGTGTTGGTATGTTGTTGCCAGTAATTGGGCGCAAAGACGTGGAGCGCCGCATTATGATCAATACCGTGGGGCCTGTTTGGGAAGGCAATCAAGTGTGGCTTATTTTAGGGGCAGGCGCAAGTTTTGCTGCATGGCCCTATCTTTATGCGATTTCTTTTTCAGGATTTTATGTGGCCATTTTCTTGGCCCTTTTTGGTGTGATCTTAAGACCTGTTGGATTTAAATTTAGGAGCAAAATTGAAAATCCCACATGGCGATCATTTTGGGATATGATGCTTTTCTTAGGCGGGTTTGTTCCATCACTTGTCTTTGGCGTGGCCTTTGGCAACTTATTTCTGGGTGTACCGTATCACTTTAGTGATGAATTACGTATTGTTTATACCGGCAGCTTTTTTGACCTCTTTCACCCCTTTGCACTTTTGACGGGTCTTTTGAGTGTTGTGATGTTTGTGTTTCAGGGTTCAAACTATCTTGCTGTAAAAACAGAGGCTCCTCTTGCTGATCGTGCATCAATAATCAGCTTTTGTTCGGGATTCATTTTTTTGATTCTCATAACGCTGGGCGGTTGGATGGTGTATTCTATGGATGGTTTTGCGCTAGAGCATTTTGAAGGGGTGAGTGGGCCTTCTAACCCGCTCCATAAGACGGTGATGGTTGTATCGGGTCAATGGCTGCATAATTTTGATAAGCATACGATTCTTTGGGGGGTTGTGGGTGCTGTCTACCTAAGCATTGCGTTGGCGCTTGTGGTACAAAAACTGAAAAAGCCTGTTTTGGCCTTTATCTTTAGCTCACTCTCCATCGCATCAACACTCACAATGGCGGGTCTTAGTTTGTACCCATTCCTCATGCCATCCTCCATCAATCCTAACCATAGCCTTACCGTTTGGGATGCATCGAGTAGCGAGCGGACATTAAAGATTATGTTGTTGGCTGTTGTTGTTTTCTTGCCTTTTGTGCTTGCTTATACAGCGTGGATATACCGTGTGATGCGTGGTAAGGTGACATCGGCTGATATTGAAGCAAATTCAAATGCCTATTAGGGGGAAGCATGTGGTATTTTAGTTGGGTTTTAGGATTAGGTTTTGCCTGTACGTTCGGTATTTTAAATGCCATGTGGTTTGAATTGAGGGAGCAACAAACACCAGAAAAATGAATCTCTATCTCTATACAAACACCAAAAGTCGTGTAAGGATAGAGTTAATATAAAAAAAATGCAGGTGAGGATGGTTAAACTTCGAAAAATCAGCCGTGGATTTCAAATTACACTGCCACAAGAATTTAGAGATCGTCATCGTCTCGAAATTGGCGATTTCATTGAAGTGGTAGAAGAGGGAGATCGTGTGGTTCTGAAGGCATTTCGAGCACAAGAGAGTGAAAGCCCGGTTGATAAGGTTTTAAAGCTTTTAGCATCCGAACATGACGATGAATCATTTGATCTTTATGAAAATGAAGATGATTTTCTAAAATCTTTTGAAAAGAAGAAGAAAAAAACGGCATAATCATGCATAAATTAAAAGGGGTTTTGGATACGCCAACCTTAATGGCCGCAGCTTTGTATGACGGTGTTTGTCGTTCAATTTTAAGCGACGCGCTGACTCATCATATGGTCTACATCTCAGAAGATCTCATTGCCGATTATTTAACATGCGTGCGTCAAAAGACTTTTGAGTCTAAGCGCGCTTACCTCCAATCTTTCCTTAAAGCATATGTGGCATGTGCGCGCGTCGTTCAAGTGAAGCAATCAGAAATATCCACAACTCTTCCACCGCATTATCAGTCTATTGTGGATACTGTGCAGCCTGATTTTTTGGTCTCCACATTCTCTACAGATGCTTCCATTCACCATATGGGTAAGACGGCGATACTCTCCCCCCATGATTTTAGCAAGGTTCTTGCAAAGTAGTAAAAAAATTTCACTTGAGAGTTTACAAAAAGTAAAATTATTACTATATGTAAGATTAAGGTGATAATGATGACATTTGAAACATTTGAAAATTTTGCAAAACTGGTTGCGATGCTTTTTTCTCCACATGTGGAAGCCGTGATCCATGATTTAAGAACGCAAAAAATTAGAGCGATTTATAATCCATTTTCCTTACGTGAAGTAGGGGATGATTCACTGCTCGATGATAACGAGGTTTATGATGATGTGGATATCATAGGTCCTTATGAAAAGCGTAATCACGATGGCACGCTCTCTCGTTCTTCGAGTCTTGTCATTCGAGATGAGGCGGGAGCCGTCATTGGTCTTCTTTGTTTGAATTATAACCTCTCAACGCTGGAGGCGTTAGAGCGGCTCACCCAATCATTATTAAAAGGAAATTTAGTGGCGCGCGGTGCGCCTGAGTCATTTTTTAAAAATGACTGGAGAGAGACAATTCACGAAGATTTGGTGGCTTTTTACCAAGAGCATCATATATCAGAGGCGTCTTTTACCAATGGGTTAAAGCGTACGTTTGTGCAGCAACTCTATCAAAAAGGTATTTTTGATGCACGAGGATCTCTTCCATATGTGGCGAAAATATTAAAGCTTTCCCGCCCCACACTTTATACTTACCTTAAATCAGAGGCAAAGACATGACATATTTACCAACGTTCAAACTTGAAGAATATCTGAATCAATGGGAGTTTCAGACAGAGTACTTGCTTTGTTGTTCGGATGTGGAGTCAATCAAGGTGCAGTCTCTTTTGAACCTTGCAGATGATGCTGAGCAAAAACTGTGGGAGAATTTAACGCTTTCTTATACAGAACCGCGCGGTCATCCTCTCTTGTTGCAGGAACTCCAAAAATATTACCCGAATTTGAAAATAGCAAATATTTTAACAACCGCAGGTGCAGAAGAGGCTATCTTTTGCACACTTATGACGGTGCTTGAACCAGGTGATCATGTGATCACTTTGGTGCCGCACTATGAATCACTTGCGAAATTGCCAAAGCATTTTGGTGCCGATGTGACGCTCCTAGCGCTTGATGCAAAAACCGGGTGGAAACTTGATTTGGATGCCTTAGAAAAGTCAATCACGCCTAAGACAAAAATGATCATCCTCAACTATCCGCACAATCCAACGGGCAGTCTTTTAACGCGTGAAGAATTAAACGAAGTGATTGCGCTCGCGCGTCGCCACAATCTCTATCTCTTGAATGATGAGGTGTATCGTTTGATGGAATATGATCCAGCGTCACGTCTACCGCCTCTTGCCACATGCTATGAAAAGGGTATCAGTATTTCTGTGATGACTAAAGCCTTTGGCATGGCGGGGTTGCGTATTGGTTGGGTTGTAACGCCTGATGAAAAGCTTATTGATGCTATTTTGAATACGAAGTTTTATACCTCCATTTGCAATAGTGCGCCTTCAGAAATTATGGCGATTCTTGCTTTGCGTCATGCTGAAACCATTTTGACCGCAGCCCATCAATTAACGCAAACGAATCTTCACTATCTTGATGCTTTTATTAAGGATCATGCAGCACACCTCAGTTGGACCAGGCCCACGGCTGGTTGTATCGGACTTTTGCGATTTGATCACCCAACTGTCAGCGTGGGTCAATTGACGACGTTAGCGCTTGAGCAGGAGAAGGTTTTGATTATGCCAGCACAGGTGATGGGTGGTGATTCAAAGCATTTTAGAATTGGTTTTGGACGTGCCAATTTCAAGGAAGCACTGGATCGTTTTGGGGACGTCTTAAAACAGATTAATCAATGATCGAGGGTGATCTTGTGGAAGCGATAAAGGTCATCAGCCGACAGGAAATTGAAAGCATTGTTAACCTAGAATTATTACTAGAAAATCAGGCTGAAGCTTTTATGGATGTATCAGAAAAGCGAATCCAGATGACACCCGTTGGGCATTTAGATTTTAAAGAAGAGCAGGGTGAATGCCATATTAAATCAGGATTCATCGAAGGGGACAGTTATTTTTGTGTAAAGATTGCAACATCCTTTTTCATGAACCCGAAGGCAGGACTTCCAACGGGTAATGGCCTGATGTCGGTATGGTCAAAGAAGACAGGTGCTCTCCTTGCTTTGATCTGTGATGAGGGATATTTAACGGATTTGAGAACAGCGCTTGCGGGCATTCTTGCAACCCGATTTGTCTTTTGTAGTATCCCATCGTCGCTTGGAATCTTTGGCACTGGGATGCAAGCCTATCTACAATTAAAGTTGCATAAGCATTTTTTCCCCATAAAAACAGCAACAATATGGGGGCGAACTGATGAAAGTTTGCAGCAGTTTAGAAAAAAAGCTGCTCATTTAGGTGTGGATCTGACGCTTACAAAAACGCCTCAAGATGTTTTGGCGCATCATGATCTCATTTTAACAACGACGGCTTCTAAGATGCCTTTGTTTGATGCTAGGTGGATAAGGCCAGGTACGCATCTTACAGCGTTAGGTGCTGATGGTGGTGGAAAGCAGGAGCTTGATCCAATGCTGT
>JBQCDM010000187.1:0-12446 GCA_051961235.1 Nucleicultricaceae bacterium (SeqCode) | reverse complement strand
ATTTGCTTTGATTCTGGTATGGCTAGTTCTTGGTGTTGGCTCATACGCGGAAGTTAATGCGTCTAATGATCGTGTAGAATCCAAGAACACATCAAAATCTTCAGATCTTCATATTGAAGCAAATACTGCTCAAACCATATCATTTGATTCGACGGTAGCGGAAGTATTTATCGCAAATCCTGAGATTGCTGACGTTCAAATGAATAGTCCCCACATAGCCTATATTTTTGCTAAAAAAGCAGGTGTTACGACATTCATTGCAACAGATCAGCAGGGCAAAGTCGTAAAGAACATTGTGATTACAGTGAGTTTAAATTCTTCTGAGCTTAAGCGATTGCTGAAAAAGCTAAATCCTACAGAAAATGTTGATGTGCATACCACGCCAAAGGGAATTATATTAAAAGGTAAGGTGTCATCATCACGTGTTGCAAAGAATATGGTTGATGTTGCAAAACGGTTTTTGGCGGCCGAAACAGATGAAGTTGTGAACGAGTTATCGGTGACGCAACCAACCCAGGTTATGATTAAGGTAAAGATAGCCGAAGTGAATCGTACCGTTTTGAATGAGCTTGATATTAACTGGACTGCATCAGGTCCTATCAACCCTGATAACCCCATTATGTTTGGTTTGTTGCAAGGGCAGAATGCACCGTTGAGCGCTGTTAAAACATTTGCAAGACCCACCTCGACTCTTTCACGTTTTGGCGCTAGCTTTGTGAATAATAGAACGTCCCTTACCGCGCTGATTGATATGATCGCAAGCGAGCAACTTGGTACCATCTTGGCTGAACCCAATCTTGTTGCTATTTCGGGAGAAACGGCAAGTTTCCTTGCTGGTGGTGAGTTTCCCATACCTGTACCACAGGATCAAAATGTGACGATTGAATTTAAGCAGTTTGGTATTTCCCTTGCGTTTACGCCGACTGTGCTTTCAGAAAATCAAATCAATATGAAGGTAAGACCTGAGGTGAGCGATCTTGATAAAGTGAATGGTCTTTCCTACCAAGTGGGAAATGGAACGGTAACGATTCCTGCAATCACGACACGGCGTGTTGAGACCACAATTGAGCTTGCAAGCGGCCAAAGCTTTGCAATTGCAGGCTTGTTTAAAAATAACTTAACATCATCCGTCAATCAAGTTCCTGGTCTTGGTGATATTCCTGTTTTGGGCGCATTGTTTCGCTCTTCCAGTTTCGCCCGTAATGAGAGTGAGTTGGTTGTTGTCGCAACGCCGTATATTATTGAACCAGCCTCTCATGAAAGCTTCAAGTCACCAACAGAGGATCTGAAGATAGCATCGCAAATTGAGACAATTCTTAATGGAGAGCTGACTAAAACGAATCCATCAAGCTTGATGGAGCAGCCAAGTGGCAGTAATGCAGCGGAAGGACAATTAAGATTAGTAGGAACGTCAGGTTTTTATCATGAATAAAGTTTTGAACACATTAAAAATTACAGGATTGGGGATTATTCTCTCCTATGCAGGTCTTTTGACTGGATGCGTTGATCCAAAAGAAGTTGCGTCTATGCGTCCCATTGATAATAAGTGGAAAACGACAGCAGAGAGAAAGTCATTATTCGAGACCATTACATTTTCAAGGCGAGACAGTAAGCTTACAGCGTCGGATAAAAATGCGCTTCTTTCTCTTAAAAATAAGATGCGTGTTGGTATGCCGATTTATGCTCGACTCCTTGTGTCGCACGGTGAAACGACGCGTGAAGCTAAACAAATAGGTCAGCGTGTTCATGAGGTTGAGGCCTATTTGGTGCAACTGGGACTTAAAAAGAGTCATATTGAGATAAAAAGACGCCAAGCTGTTGTTGCTTCTGAACGCTCAGCATTAACGATTGTTTTTGATCAATATCACTTAATTTTACCTAAGTGTCCGGGCTGGGAAGGGGTTCGACCAAGCAGCATGCCTCATGGTGAAGAAGGATTTGGCTGTGCAATGGCTTATAATATGGGCTTAATGATTTCTAATCCTAAAGATCTTTATGATGCACAAGGTTTGGATGTTGGCGACGGTCCTTACTCAAGCGGTGCGATTGATCGTTATCGAAAAGACAAAACAAAAGAAGTTAAGGTAGAAAAAGTTGGTAAATCCTCTGGATCTTAATTTATTAACTAAATAGTAATTTTTTGCAGTGCAAGAATATATAATAAATAAGAAAGTGGTTCTGCATGATTGATTCAAAAACTAAGAAATTAAATGACATCTTGGTATTTATTGAAGATGATGAAACTATTTCTGTTTTCAATGAAGTAAAATGGGGAGAATTAGAGCTAAAGCAGACAATTAAGAAGGGGACAATCAAAGAAGTTGTTGAGTACTTAGTAAAGACGAGCTCACCAAAATATCTTATTTTAGATCTTTCTTCATCAAAGCTACCCATATCAGACATGCAGAAAGTTGCAAACGTTTGTGATCCAGGTACTAATGTGGTTGCAATTGGAATACGTAATGATGTGGGATTGTTTCGGGATCTGATGACCTTAGGGATTCGAGACTATGTTGCAAAGCCACTGAATGTGAGTTTGTTGACGCGCACGCTACAACGTCTTGTTAAAGGTTATGATGATGACTCTCAGTTTAACTTTTTAAGTCCAGGGCAAAATATAGGTTTTATTGGTGTGAGTGGTGGAGCAGGGTGTTCAACTATTGCTGCAAATACGGCTTCTTGTATCACGACACATTATGGAAAGTCATTAACGCTTGTTGATCTTGACTTGCGCTTTGCAGGTAGCACAAAGCTCTTTAATATTGCTTTGAAGGCTGGTTTTAGAGAATTGCTTGATGCAAAAGATGAAATAGACTCTGTGATGGTTCAACGATGTCTTACAGTTATTAATGAGAATCTGCATGTGGTGGGTGGGGATGAGTCCATTGAATCGCGCCTTAACTTAAGTGAGTTTGCCTTTGGGAACCTTAATAAAAATTTAAAGGCTGATTTTCAGTATGTCTTTTATGATATCCCTTTTGGTGAAAACTTTGCCTTATCGCCGTGGTTTTTAAAAACCTTTAAAACCATCGTCATCGTATCAACACCGACGATGTTTCAAATACGTGATGCTGTTCGCCTTACAAATTATATCAAAAAAACTGTTGATTCTTCAACGCGCATTATCATGGTTCAAAACCTGGTTGGTATGCATAAAGCAGGTGAAATTGACAAAGAAGCTTTTGAAAAAGCTGTTGGGAAAAAAGTTGACGTTGTCATCAATTTTGACCCAAACACTATTTTAGAGGGGATGAATACAGGTACGCCTGCAGCTTTGGCAAAAGGGAAATTTTCTGAGCAGATTGACAAGCTTTCAAGGGAAATCATTAACTATCATAGTGAGCCTGTACATGAATCACGGTTGTCTGCTTCTGGTTTGTTTGCAAAACTACTCAAAAAGAATCCTGCACAATAAAGGCGGAGGCGATGTATGTTATTTGGACGTCGAGATAAGCAAGGCCCCTCTGATCCACAAAGGGATGATTCCAACGATACAGGATCGGTGACTACTGAGAGGCATGAGAAAACGCCTAAAAAGTATACTCTAGGTGATCACAGTGAATTATCGAGTGAACTCAATGATGCGCGTAACAAGATTTTTGATGAGCTTCTAAAACAGATGGACTTGCGTAAGGTGATGCAAACATCATCAGACGTGCTTTTATCAGAAATAGAGCAATTTGTCGCACGTTATGCGGAAGAGCAGCATATCCTAATTGGTTATTCTGATCAAAGGAGATTAGCTGCAGACATCGTCAATGATATGATTGGCCTTGGTCCACTTGAACAACTCATGAATGATCAAAGTATTTCCGACATCATGATCAATGGGCCCAATACGGTGTATGTTGAACGTCGTGGTCATATTGAGAAAACAAATGTTAAATTTAGAAGTAACCAGCATCTTCTCCAAATTGCACAAAGGATTGCAGGTCATGCAGGGCGACGTGTTGACGAATCAAGCCCGTTGCTTGATACGCGTTTAAGGGATGGTAGTCGCGTAAACGTTGTGATCCCACCTGTTGCACTGGACGGTGTTTCCGTTTCTATTCGCCGCTTCTCAGACAAGGGTATTACTTTTGATGATATGGTCAAGAGTGGCAGTATTTCTAAACAAATTTACGATTTTTTGGCTGTTATTTCCAAATGTCGCATGAATGTGATTGTCTCAGGGGGAACAGGTTCCGGAAAGACAACAATGCTCAATGCGTTGTCTCAATTGATTGATCCGGGTGAGCGTATTGTAACAATAGAAGATTCTGCTGAATTAAGGCTGAAGCAACCGCATGTGGTGCGCCTTGAGAGTAGGCCTGCCAATGTCGAAGGACAGGGACGCATCACTATTCGTGATTTAGTCCAGAACGCTCTTCGTATGCGTCCTGATCGTATTATTGTGGGTGAGTGTCGTGGTGGGGAAACCTTTGATATGCTTCAAGCCATGAATACGGGCCATGACGGATCTATGTCGACTATCCACGCTAACAATGCAGAGGAAGCCCTCCACCGTCTTGAAAACATGGTTTTAATGTCTGGGTTCGAACTGCCAACTTCTGTCATTAAAGGGTATATAGCAGGTGCTGTGGAGATTATTATTCAAACAGCACGTATGCGGGATGGTGTGCGGCGTATCTCTGAAATTGTTGAAATTACAGGATATAATGGCAATGCTATCACCACAAAGCCACTTTTCAGATTTATTCCTGCTGGTACGGATGCTGAAGATAAGATCGCCGGCGAATTTAAGTTTAGTGGTCAGATGCCAACATTAATTGAGAAAATCGATTATCTTGGATTTGGAGATGAGTTAAGACGGGCTTTGGAGTAAGTGTATGAATTTTCTTGAGTATTCAACCATCGCGATCTTCCTTATCTCTGGAGGATTTTTCATTTGGAGTTTTCTATATTTAAGGAAAACAACGCACGATCGTGCAAGAAAAGAACGCTTAGAAGCATTTAGTATGCCCGAAGTGCATAGCTTTATCGCAGAAAATCAAGGTATATTTAAAGAGAGTCAGGAAAATCAAGTTCGCAGGAAAATTAATGATTTTCTCAAGAATGCGGCAAAAGATAGACGTCCCACTTTACTGAAAAAGATCCTTATCAACCCTCATTTAAAAATCATCGCCCCAATTAGTATTGTTGTTTTCATTATTGTTTATGAGGTGGCATACAAATACCTTTTGCAGCCGCGCATGATCAGTGTTGCTTTTGGCATTCTTGTTTCTGCCGTGTTTTCTTCTTTTATCTACAGTATCCTTGAGAATAAAAGGCAACAAATATTTCTCAAAAATTTTCCAACAGCACTTGATTTAATCACGCGCGGATTAAGAGCAGGGCTTTCTATCGATAAAACATTTTTCACGATTTCAAGGGAATTGCCGAATATCGTTGGCAAAGAATTTGAAATAATCATGCAGCAAATTAGCTTAGGTGTGCCATTTGAAACGGCTTTAATTAATGCTGCTATGGCTGTTAAAATAGCGGACTTCGATTTTTTCGTGGCATCCCTCGTCCTTCAACGTCAAGTGGGTGGAAGTATTGCGGATTTTATGGAAAACGTGTCAAAGATTGTGCGTAAGCGTGAAGAACTGCGCTTAAAGATTAAATCGATGTCTTCAGAAGCACGTGCAACAGGGATTATTATTGGAAGCTTGCCGTTTGTGACACTTGGCGTGATTTCTTTTATAAGGCCAGACTATCTTGATGTTTTTCGGCACCACCCAACAGGGCAAAAGCTTTTCTTAGTTGCTATTTCGTTGATTATATTTGCTGGATTTATTGTCAATCGCATGACCAAAATTAATTTGGATTAAGGTGCCAGCACTATGGATACCCTTGTTGTGAAAAGCGCTTAACAGGAGACCCTTATGGATTTTTATATAAACCTGACTGTTTTCATTATTGCTGCTGCTTTTTTTGTGGGCGTCTTTATATTTCTTAAAAAATCGACACAAAAAAACCTCATTGGAGATCGATTGGATGTTATGCAAGGGAAGGCTAGAGACCATTTATTAAAAACAGCCACGCCTGAATCCGATAAAAAAAGCTTTTTGGATTCATTTGAAGGCATTAGAAAAACATTAGAGATTTTTTTCAAAAACTCACAAAAAGAAATCGCGCTCAAATACAGGAATCAGTTTGAACGAGCAGGGTTTGTGACAACGAATCCCTCTCTTTTGTTTGTTGTGTTAAAAGCCGGATTTATCACCCTGTCTATGCTTCTCTATAATTTTTTTCTTCTCTTTGTACCTGTCCTACAAGGGCAAACGCAACTTATTAAACTGCTTGTTTTTATCATCTTTATTTTGATTGGTAATAGAGCGTTGAATTTCTATCTGGCGCTGCGGATCAGAAAACGGTATGGCGAAATTAAAAGAGATATCCCCATGGCGCTTGACCTTTTAGTTTTAACGACAAATGCGGGTCTTAGTCTGGATCGAGCCTTTGAGCTTGTGGCAGAGGAAATTAGTTATACAAGTATTGAATTAGGGCGTGAATTTGCCATGACATCCATTGAACTCTCTATTATGCCGGATAGGAGGCAAGCACTTAAAAATATGGCGGAACGTGTAGATCTTGATCTTATCAAAGAAATGACAACAACGCTTATTCAGTCTGATGAGCAGGGCACGCCTATTGCCGCAACACTTAAGGTTTTATCTGAGGAATTCTTGAAAAAGCGCGTTTTAAGGGTTGAGGAAAAAGCTGCACGGTTGCCTGTTTTATTGGCTGTTCCCCTTGTCCTATTCATTTTGCCGAGCTTATTCATCGTCTTGATGACACCCGCTATCATTCAAGTTCTTGAGAAGACGTAATAGTTTCAAAATAAAACTCTATCATTAATTATATTTTAGTTATTTACTGTAATAATTACAGTAGAGGTTTTTTGATGATCATTAGAATATCGATTGATATTAATGAATTTTTCTCCAATGAAGTGGCGTCTACTTCCATTGAATATGCTCTTTTAGCTTTTATTCTCGGAGTTTCATTAATTTCATTGTTTGTCTTGATTGGCAACACACTCTATGATCTTTATTCAAATGTTCAGGAGGCCGTTGCTAGTTAAGCATTAAATATAGGTGTTTAATACTTTTTTAATAAATGAAGCGCATAATAATAGTAGATAAGTTTTATATAAGGAGCGGGACATGAAAAAATTAATTTCTTTTCTTCAAAATGAAGAGGGAGCGACAGCAATCGAGTATGGCTTGATTGCAGCTTTGATTTCTGTTGCGATATTAACGATTTTATCCACAATTGGTACTGATCTATCCGGTATCTTTACTAAAATTGGTGATAAGCTTTCAGCAGCAGCTGCGTAAGCTTAGCAGATCAAACAATAAAAAAAACAAACCTTCGGGTTTGTTTTTTTTTTGCCTACTTAAATCAACAATCATCAAGAAAACTTTTTGATGTTGGCGCATTCTGCTTCAACGCATTAATTTTTTTGATGACTTTGCATGAGAGAGCTGTCAAAGTCATGCGATGTAAAATATACTAAGTTGGTAAAATTATCCCCATGTTTGATACGTTTAAAACAATTCTTGGGTTATTTGTTGTTCTTCCTTTCTTAGCAGGTATCGGTTTATACTTTAGCGTGAAGCTAAGGTGGCTTCAGCTTCATAAACTGCCCCTTGCTTTCCGCCTCATCACACGTAAATCATCTGGAAAAGAGTCTATTTCATCATTTGGAGCGCTCTCTGCCGTATTGGGCGGCAATCTTGGTACAGGAAACATTTCGGGTATTGCGGTTGCGGTTGCAACAGGTGGGCCTGGATCACTTTTTTGGATGTGGGTGATGGCATTATTTGGCTCCATCATCAAGTTTGCAGGATGTTTTTTAGGTCTTCGCTTTAGACAGATGAGTCCGCGCGGCGGTTATGTGGGTGGGCCTATGTACTATTTCCACTATGGGCTTAATAAACCGTTGCTTGCTAAACTCTTCAGCATTTTAACCCTGATTGCAGCGATTACTGTAGGGGGCTTCGTACAAATTAATTCTATTACACTTCCTTTCCATGAATTTGGTGTTCATCCGGGTATTTTGGGCCTTAGTATGGCTGTGTTTGTAGGATACGTTATTTTAGGTGGATTAAAACGTTTTGCAAAAATTTCGATGTTGATTGTCCCTTTGATGGCGGTCGGATATCTTTTGGCGTGCTTTTTTATCATGGCCAGAAACTTGGATGCGGTTATGCCTGCTTTGAAATTGATTTGGGTGAGTGCATTTGACTTTTCATCACTCTTGAGTGGTGTTGCGGGTTATTCCGTGATGTCTGCTGTGAAGAGCGGGTTTGAAAGAGGGTTGTTTGCAACTGATTCTGGTGTTGGACTCGCGCCAATCTTACATGCGCCTGTAACAGATCGATCTCCTGGGATGGATATTGCGATCTCTCAAGGACTCATTAGCATGATCTCTCCGATTATTGTGATGATTGTGTGTACGCTCTCTGGTGTTGTGTTGTTAGTGACAGGGGTTTGGCAGTCAACGTCTCTTCAGAGCACAACGATGTGTGTTGAGGCTTTTCGTGTTGGTTTTGATCTCTTTGAAGCGGGGCATATTGTAACCATTACCTTATTTTTCTTTGCATTTACGACGATTTTGACATGGTCTTATTGTGCGGATCGAGCGATTGAGTATCTCTTTGGTGCAGAGCGCATTCGATATTTTCAATATATATTCATTGCCTTGATCCCAGTTGGAGCCTTTGCGCAAGTGCATTTGGTTTGGGGGATTGCCGATGTTTCTATGAGTCTCATGATGGCTTTGAATGTGGTTGGCGTTGTTTGGCTCTCACCACTTGTAATACGAGAAACGCGTGCCTTTTTTTATCCAGGACGACGTCATGCTGCAGGTGAAATGATTGTGCAACAAGAGCCAAAGAGCGCTGCTATTTATAAGGCAGGAGGCGAGAAAGACGCTCGCTAAGCGTCGGAGATAACAAACTTATAAACCAAGCGCCAATGGCAAGGGGGAGGGGAAATGAAATGCGTCCTTGATTCTTCTGTAATCCCTTTTCAATACGTCTTGCAGCCTCTTCAGCGCTGAGTAAGAAAGGCATCTTAAACTTATTTTTATCAGTTAAGGGTGTTTTTACAAATCCAGGGCATATCACGGATATTTTGATGCCTTTTGCAGCATAGGATTCACGCAAACCTTCTCCTAAGATGCGCACAGCAGCTTTGCTGCCACAATAAGCGCCTTTACCTCGAAATCCTTTGAAGGAAGCAAGAGAGCTCATTAATGCTACCTGTCCCTGTCCACGTGATTCATAGCAGCGTAATAGCGGTAACAACACGTTAAGCAAGCCTTGCAAGTTCACATCAAAGAGGGTTTGAATGCGGTCTAATGTTTCTGGCTCACCGTAATTGGAGATTCCTGCGTTTAAAATAGAAAGATCAATGGAATACGTTTGGTCGAGGGTTTTGATGGTGTTCTGTATTTCGAAGGCATTACGGACATCTTCAGTGATCGTAATGACCTCTGCGCCTCGTGCTTTCGCTTGTTTTTCCACAGAAGCTAATCGATCGTGATTTCTGCCAAAGAGGATAAGCCTTGTGTCTTTCTTTGCATATCGTAAAGAAAGTGCTGCACCGATACCGCTGGATGCGCCTGTGATAAGAATTGTTTGAATGAGTTCGACCCTGTTAAATGGTCGGGGTGGAGGGATTCGAACCCCCGACATCCTGCTCCCAAAGCAGGCGCGCTACCGGACTGCGCTACACCCCGACTAATTCTGTTCTGATACACTATTTGAGTGGGTCCAGCAAGAGCTGATCTTAAAAAAAATACTTTTTTTAAGAAATTGTTTTAAGAATGGGCAGCTTTAAAGGTGTTAGGGCTTTTAGAATGCTCTGTAAAATCATGGGATTTTAGAATGAGTAAGGCCAGAAAAGGGATGCATAATACGGTGCCCGATGCGTAAAAAGTAAACCACGAAAGCTGGTCAGCCAACCAGCCGTATGCACCAGAAAACACAAGTCTCGAGAGTGAGCCAAGGGATGTTAGAAGCGCAAATTGGCTTGCCGTAAAAGGACGTTGGCATAAATAAGATAAATAAGTGACAAAAGCAGCTGATCCAAGGCCGCAGGCTAAATTTTCAATACCGATGGTTATAAAAAGCATAGGGAGGTTTTTTCCAAGGCTCGCTTGGGTCATAAACATCAGACTTGCGAAAATTTGAAGTGCTGAGCATAAAATTAAAGCATGGAGAATAGGGTATCGCGCAATCATGAGGCCGCCAATAATGCCGCCAAAAATCATAGCACCAATGCCAAAAGATTTGGCAACATGCGCAATTTCTAATTTAGAAAAGCCAATTTCTAAAAGAAACGGAATGCTCATAATATTTAACATGGTGTCAGAAAGCTTATAAAAAAGAATAAACAAAACAATGGTTGCCCAATTGCGCTCACGGTAGAGTGATCGAAGCGCATGTCTAAATAAAGTGTAGGCCTCAGCAATAAAATGCTGTTTTAGAGAATTGTGCGGTTTTAATTTTTTGATTGCGGGCGATGCTTGGTCAAGACCTAAAGGCTCTGGGCTTAAAAGTGTTGTCACAATGCCAATTGCGACAGTTGCAGCCATAAAGGCATAGGCCACTTCCCAACTAAAGTGCGCCGCAAGGTAGAGAGCGCCAGCGCCTGACACCCATAAACCAAGACGATATCCTAAATTGGAGGCCGTTGCGCCGGCTCCAATTTGGTTGCGCTGGAGGATTTCTACGCGGTAAGCTTCAACAACAATATCTTGAGTTGCGGATAAGAATGAAACAACAAGGGTCCAAACGGCAACTCCAATAATATTGGTGACAGGATCAGAAGTCCCAAGATTAAAGAGTGCGATCACCAAAAGCAGTTGGCTTGAGATCATCCAACTTTTTCTGTGTCCCAGTAAATCGTTCAAAACCGGCAACTTAAGCGTATCAATGATAGGAGCCCAAATAAACTTAAGGCTATAGGGAAGCGTGAGTAACACGAAGAATCCAATGAGAGTTTTGCTAATGCCGGCTTCGCTCATTCGGGCATGCAATGTTGCAAGCGTTAGAAAAAACGGCATGCCACTTGCAAAGCCCAGCAAGAATATGCTGAGGATACGAGGGTCGCTATAAACGCGCGCTGTTTCCATCCACTTCTTCATTTTTTCCTCAAAAATGTTAGATGCAGTAATATGGCATATGCATCTATAACCATTATAGGACTTTGTCATTTTAATAAAAGATATATGTTAATTATTTACCAAGAGTGAAGAAAATTATTTTTCAAGCATCAGAAGAAGGCAGACCATTTGGAAGAGACGTTTTTTGATAAGCACTCTATTTAACTTGCCTATTTTCAGTGAATTTGACAAAATTAAGCCTCATGATACAAACTAAAGCAATCGTGGGGGCTAGCATAAAAAAATCAACGCTAAATGGTATGGGCTATACGAATACGGAGCACAATCCGGCGCTGGATGCATTTTTATTGCGTGTCGAGGAAACAAAAGGAACTTTTGCTGATATTGGTGCTGCTTTTGGATATGCAAGTATTGCAGCACTCAAGCGTGGCGGAAAAGTAGTGGCGATTGATTTGGATGAGGGGCATTTAGATGAACTTATGCATAATACACCTGAACATCTTCGGGATAACCTCGTATGCAAGGTAGGGCATTTTCCAAACAACGTTAAGCTGCCTGATAGTTCTTTTGATGGAATTTTGATGGCAAAGGTTCTGTTATTTTATACAGCAGAAGAAATAGAAGCAGTATTACGCACTGTTTATGCGTTGTTAAAACCTGGTGGTTGTTTTTACGTGACATCTCCGAGCCCTTTTCGCAAAAGCTTAGAGATCTATCGGGCTCAATATGAGACGCAAAGAGAGCAGGGCAACGCTTGGCCAGGTCGTGTTTATGATTATACAAAGAAGTTTCCATCACATCAGGGACAATTGCCTGATGAGTTACAGTTCATTGACGAAACCTCCTTATACGCCGGATTAAGTGAGGCAGGTTTTAAGGTTATGGACATGGGGTATTGGCCATTAGATAATCATCAAAGACGTGAGGCCTTTGATGTTGTCTATGCGATTGCTGAAAAATCAGTCCGCTGAGTCAATCTAACGCATTAATATTTCTTAAACTTTAAACCAGCATACTCTTCTTGAACCTAATCTTTTTAAACAGTTAAAGAGGGAGTTGCTGTCATGTATCGATTTATGCGCTTGTTTTTAGTTTTGATACCGTTCTTGCCAAATTATTTAAATGCGACAAGTTCGTTTGACGAGCTCGAGAAATCTAAAGTGAGACAAAAAATCTTTCATCAAGGTTTTAATATTGATGAAAGCTATAAAGCTTTTAATGGCCAAGGCATTTCTTATGATCTCAAAAATGTTATTGTATCCGTGAGTGCCTTTACCTTATCAGAGGGAAAATACACTTTTGCCTTTAATCAGGAAGCGGTGCT
>JBQCDM010000186.1:0-3188 GCA_051961235.1 Nucleicultricaceae bacterium (SeqCode) | reverse complement strand
TGCTTCGGGTGTAAAATTCTTCATCCCCAGATAGTTAGCTTTAAGGTATTTATCTTTAAAAAACTCTGACAAAACTTCTATGTCAACTTTGCGTTCACGAAGGGGCGGGATTTTAAGCGGCACAACATTAAGCCTAAAATATAAATCCTCTCTAAAGTTCTTTTCCTGAACTTCTTTTTCCAAGTCACGGTTACTTGTTGCAAGGATACGAATATCCACTTTTACAGGTTTTGTTCCACCCACACGATCGATCTCTCTTTCTTGAATAGCACGAAGCAACTTAGCTTGCAGGGCTGGCTGCATTTCACTAATTTCATCCAGCAGCAAAGTACCACCATTGGCTTCTTCAAATTTCCCGATGCGCCGCGCTATTGCTCCCGTAAAGGCTCCTTTTTCGTGACCAAACAACTCGGACTCCATCAAGTGTTCTGGGATCGCTGCACAATTCACAGAGACAAAAGGGCTATTTTTGCGACGACTATGTATATGGAGATATCGCGCCATGACTTCCTTACCCGTCCCTGACTCACCTGTAATCAATACACTTGCATCACTGGGCGCTATTTGATCAGCCAGTTTCAACACAGTCTTCATGGCTGGATCTTTATAAATCAGCTCATGTTCAGATTCAGCAACAACTTCAATAACCGCTGCAATCAACTCTGGATCAGGTGGTAAGGGGATATATTCTTTAGCACCCGCTTTAATCGCTTTAACGGCGGGTTCTGCATCGGTTGCAAGACCACATGCAATAACTGGGATAGAAAAACGCTCTGACTCAAGTGCTGAAATGAATCCTTTAATGTCCAACTCGCAGTCAATCATGGCAAGATCTGCGCCTTTTCCGGAGCGCAAATTAATCAAGGCTTGCTCAATGGTATCAGCCTGTAAAACAGAAGCTCCTCGGCTGAGTGCAATTTTGCTCGCCGTAATAATGTGTCCGTTTAGATTACCAATTATCAAAAGTCTCATTGTTTTCTCCCTATGCGTTCTTTTCTATGAACGCCCTGCTTTAACAAGCTCTGTCATTGTAATGCCTAAACTATCCTCAAGGATGACAATCTCTCCTCGAGCCACCAATCGATCATTCACAAAAATATCAATTGGTTCTCCCGCCTTACGGTCGAGTTCAATCACAGCTCCTCGTCCAAGCTTGAGCAATTGATCAACCTTCATTTTTGCTGTCCCAAGCACTGCAGACACCTGAACAGGGACATCATAAACAGCATTTAAATCATAAAGAGGATGATCAGCATTAATCTCGTGATGTTCCGAACTTCTCGATGCATCATGATTTTGATCCAACTCAGGGAGTGATAACCCTTCTTTGCTCTCGGTCGATGTTGACTGTTTTTCTTGTTCTTTATCATTTTCAGACATTCGTGCCTCCCTCTTCGCCCAAATCTTGTGTTTTAGAAACAACCGGGTCATCTGAATTTATAGGCGCTGCATTTTCTTCAGGATGGTTATTTGATTGATCCATCACTTTGAACCTGCCAATTGCCTTTAGCACACCGTCCATAATGCGTTCTGTTGAACGTTCTATGCTTGTTTCATCAAATTCAAGACGACACTCTCCCTCTTCTAATGAGAGCTCTTCGACCACGGTAATTTTTTTTTGTCCCTGTATTTGCATTTTCTTTATTGATTGCTCCAGCATACCCTTTTCAGAGGGTGCAACATAGAGCAAAAAGTCTGTTGCTTTATGCTCTTCGGATAAGATCATTTTGATGAATCCAAATAATTCATCAAATCCTTTTTCTTTCAAGAGCTCTGGAAATACCTTAGTCACCATTTTTTCTAAGATTTTCATCATCATAACTTCATAGGCTAATGCAATTTCCTTTTGATCAGCATGAAGCGTCTCAAGCGTGTTGTGTACCGTTTCAAATAGCCGCGCGAGGCGTTGTTCGGCGAGCGCTTTTTTTTCTTGTTCTGCGTCACTTTGCCCTTGTTGATATCCTTCTTTATATTTTTCTTCTAATTCGAGAGCATAGTGATCAATGATCGGTTGTTGCTCTTCAACAACATCAACAGGTATCACGCCTTCTTCATGTGGGATTGTAAAGTCATCCTCGAAAAGAAATTTTTTTACAATAAACTTCTTACCTTCCGTACTTTCCATTGCCTTATCCAACAAGTTCATCGCCATCTCCACCACCTCGTGAAATCACAATCTCGCCTTTAGCGGCTAAATTTTTAGCCAAATTCACAATTTCTTGCTGTGCCTCATCAACCATTTTAAGTCGCACCATACCAAGAGATTCCATATCTTCTTTAAGTAATTTAGCCGCACGTTCGGACATGTTTTTGAAGAACAATTCCTTAACCTCTTCATTCGTTCCTTTGAGTGCTAATGGAAGTTTTGCTTTGTCTGTCAAACGGATAAGCGTTTGAATCGCACTTGCATCCAGATGGAGAAGATCGTCAAATGTAAACATAAGAGAACGAACTTTCTCGGCTGAATCATTATCTTTATTTTCAAGCGCCATCATGAAACGTGTTTCCGTATTGCGATCAAAGAAGTTGAAGACTTCCGCAATAAGTTCATGCGGATTTTCTCTTGATGCATTCGATAGGTTGGTCATAAACTCATTGCGGAGTGTTTTCTCAACATTTTCAAGGATATCGCTACTCACGGTTTCCATATTCAGCATACGAAACATCACATCGACAGAAAAATCCTCAGGCAAACGCGCAAAAATATTAGCTGAGTGGGAAGGCCTTACTTTCGTAAGAATTAAAGCCACAATTTGCGGGTGTTCGTTTTTTAGATAGTTGGCCAAAAACTCTTCGTTCACATTCGCAAGTTTATCCCACATGGTACGTCCTGCCGGCCCTTTAATGTCAGCCATAATTTCGCGTACTTTTCTGTCATCATAAATGCTAGATAATAGGCGCTCTGTACTTTCTATCGTTCCAATCACTTCCGTATTCGATTTGGAGATCTTCATAAAGAAATCTTGAAAAATCGCATTCACGGTTTTTGCTTTGATATTACCGAGATTAGCCATCTTATGCGATAAGTCACGAATCTCTTCTTCTGAGAATTTGGCCAAGATTTTTCCAACTGTTGTCTTTGGAAGAGACAGCATGAAAATTGCTGCTTTCTCAAGCCCTGCTACTTTTTCTTCTTTTTCTGCTTTGTCTTTGTCTCTAGCCATTTTACCCTCACGTTGCTGATTCAG
>JBQCDM010000185.1:0-2643 GCA_051961235.1 Nucleicultricaceae bacterium (SeqCode) | reverse complement strand
CAGACCCCCAAAGATGTATGTGTGGAATAGTGGGTGGAAACAGACAGGATGCTGTGAAAAAATTACCCACACACAAAAACTAAAAATTGTATTATATAATAGAGCAGACAAAATGGAGGAAACATTGGCTCTAAGCCAAAGCCATTTTTCGTGCGTCAGCTTTTTTACACACTGAAAAACGATAATGTCTGTGTATTGACTTGTTAGATAGGCAATAAGGCTTGCTGTAAGAATAGCAGGGGCCGGCGTAAAGATTCTAAGGAGCGCTTCATGATTGCCGCTGAAATGCGATGCGTCGACACTTAAAGAAGGGTCAATAGGTTTCATCCCAAGGGTTAGAACCATTGTAAGCGTGACAAGGATAGCGCTCATAAATCCAATCCATACACCTTTTAAGGCGGCCTTCTTGCCGTAATGCTCTGTCAATATGTCTGACACACAAAAAATAGAGGCAAAGGTGGTGGTTCCAAGAGCAATGGGGAGATCATAAAATGAAAATTGAGCTGCTTTAAGAACTTGGAGATTTCCTAAGATGATTGCAATCGCCGTATAGGCATAGAGTCCCGCTTTCCCAAAAAGACGGAAAAAAAGTAAGATGCTTGATGCAAGAACTAAATACAAAAATACCTCCAGAAACTCTGGAGGTATTTTGACTAACGTTTCAATCAAGGAAAATGTTAGATTTGTCACACTAATTTTACTTTAAATTAAGCGTGTGATCCTGGAGCGCCTGCGATTCTCTTTTTAATCTTGAGAGCCTCAGCAGAAAGCTTGCTATTTGGTGTGGAGCTCAAGAAAAGATCAATGCCGCCATTTTTTTCAATAGTGCGAATGGCACGTGTTGTCACACGAAGGCGAATCGCTCCCAACTTTTCACTGATAAAAGTTGTTATTTGAAGGTTTGGCAAAAAGCGTCTACGTGTTTTGTTGTGCGCATGGCTGACATTATTACCAGCCAGTACGCCTTTTCCAGTAATGAGGCATCGGCGAGCCATTTCTAAACTCCTATAATTAAATCTTTAGGACTCTTACTACGCTATTTAACCTGCAGTCGTCAAGGGTGCATCGCGATTTTTTGCATATTCTTTAATTTTAAAGTGAAAAGGCTAGAGTATGCGGTGAAATTTACCCAAAAACTGCTTTTTCGATGGTGTCCAAACTTGCATCTGCCAGATCTTTTGAAATTTCTTTCTGTACCCAATGCAAAATCTTAGGATCAAGGTTTTTGCGAAGAGATCCGAGCATTTTTGGCTCTGCAATCAAATAGAGTTCATCAAACTTGCTGGATTGTTTGTGTTGTTGGACTAAGCTTGAGATTTTACGAGAAAATTCATCACGTTCCACTTCCCGAGGATCTGTATGGGGTTCAAACTTATGACCTGCTGTGCCTGTGCCTTGATAGTGACTGTCGTGTTTTTCTGGTTTTGTATGAGCAATTGAAAATTCTGCAGCACTATGGCTTTCAAGAATACCGATAACTTTAATACCTTTCGCTGCATAGAAATGAGCCTTTGATCCATCCGCCACTACCAGTAGTTTATTAGGCATCATTTATCTCCTTTTCTTTAAAACGATTAACATTTCATCATTAAAAAAGTTTTACCCTACGTTTTGTAGGTTAATACAGAAAAGTTAACAAATGAAGTCTCCTTAAATAAAAAAAGCAGCGCTCGGTGGCGCTGCCTTGAGGGGAGGCGTCTTTATTGAGTTTATACAAAACTAAAAGTCGATGACGTCTTTTTTTACACCTTTTTGAATCAGCCTATTTTTAATCTCATTGGCGATATCCTCGGTGCTTTTCTCGCGCAATCTGTTTAACGTTGTCGTGCTTTCTAGATCCCGTTCTTTTCTCTTTTTTTCCCAAGAAAGTTTGCCAACGATGAGACGATCAAGATCAAGGAGACGCTCTTTTTTCCGTATCGCTCCATTTTCGGTAAGATCCACATCAATCGCATCCGCATCGATGCCATGCATGACTGTATCCATGAAGTCATGGAAGGTATAATCAATAGATAACCTTGGAGCAGGCGTATGTGCAGCGCTTATCATGCGAACGAGTCGATGTGTAATCAATTGATTGTCAATGTAAGCCACCATATCTTCAGGTTCAGCAACAAGGGCATTGTATAAATGTTGCAATTGATGAGCATTCAACGTGTGAAGAACGTCCAGTTGAGCCGTTTTGTCAGTGTGATGCAGTTCACGCGACAAAGTGGTTTTAAAATCTTGCTTTAAAGAGATTGTTTTTTTCTGTAAGGCTTCCCCCATAAATGTGTCATTGAATAAATGCGTTTCAAACTTTGCAAGGCGTTTCATGAGAGCCTTCTTCGTTTGATAACGTGCTTCAATGACATGGGAGCCTTTTTCCAAACCGTCCATGGCTAATTCATCAATCAAGTTAACAAGGCCATTCAAGAGTAGGGAAGGCGAGATGATTTCAAGGGATGAAAAACAATCTACATATTGACCTTTTGTGACGATGTTTTCATCCAATCCAAGCAGTTTTGTCATCATGAGTCGCTCGAGCGTCACGCTAGACTTTCTTACAATGTCATCAAAATCCACCCGTTGCAACCTGTGGTGGTTTGGTGTTGTTTGTATTGTCTTGGGGTGTGCAGCATCCCAACTTTTTGCAATGGCAAG